>JARGFV010000013.1 GCA_029210545.1 bacterium | reverse complement strand
AAGGAAAGGGAAAACGACGCTTTTCCCTTTCCGTGGAGCGAAAAGTCCCGGATTGGACTTTTTGCGACCCTGTCAAGAGTTATTACCCGAAATCCTGACCCTCATGTGGTCCCCGGAGGGTTTCGGGTTCCGACACGCTGCCTGGAAGGGGTACCAGTGGCCGATACATCCATGACAAGGATCCTCATCGTCGACGACGAGGAGAATATCCGCCATCTGCTTCGCCTGGCCTTCGAGGAAGAGTTCGAGGTGGTGGAGGCCGTTGACGGTCTTGATGCCTTCGAGAAGGCTGTCCGGATCAAGCCCCATATTATCCTCTCCGACATCATGATGCCCAGGCTGGACGGGTATGGCCTTTACCGCAAGATCAAATCCCGGCCCGAGACCTCGGCAGTCCCCTTCGTTTTCCTCAGCGCCAAAAAGGATGTGGATGAACGGGTCGTGGGCCTGGAGATGGGAGTTGACGACTACATCACGAAGCCTTTCTCCATCAAGGAACTCAAGGCCAAGGTACGTTCCATTACCAGGAAGGTCACCGACCTGAAGGAACTCGGAAGCCTGGAAGGCTTGCTGAAAGAGGTCGATCTGGTCGATGTCATCCAGCTCATCGACATGGGTCGAAAGACCGGGATGCTCCTGCTGGAGACCCCGGGAGGGACGGGGAAAGTCTATTTCGACAAGGGGGGGCCGATCTTCGCCCAGACAGGGGCCTGGAATGGGGTGGAGGCCTTCAACGTCATGCTCAGCTGGAGGGATGGCCGCTTCAAACTCGATCAGAAGGCCCTGGAGATCGAGGGCAACATCGATCCGGGCAGCGGACAGGAGCTTCTCATGGAAGGGGTCCGGTTGTCGGACGAGATGGAAGAGGCCATCCGCGAACTTCCACCCGGTGACGGGCCTCTCTTTCTTTCGGAAAAGGCTGCCGTTGACGATGAGGAGATGATACTCCTTGCGGCAGCGTTCAAGGGGGGCAGCACGGTTGCCGACGCCCTCAGACTTTCCGGCCTGCCGCCGTACAGGTTCTATCCCCTCGTGACCGCCGCGGTGAAAAAGGGGCTGCTCAGTGTACAGACGGAAACGGGGCGGATGACAGCTTTCCTGCGCGGCGTCAGGGCTGCTATTGATAAACTATAATAGGGTCGCAAAAGTCCGTGCGGGCCTTTTGCTCAACGGAAAGGAAAAAGCGGGGTTTTTCCTTTCCTCACGGATCGCTGGCATATTTGGCGGTCATCGATCCGGGCGCCTCTCCCAGGCGCGGCTGCTTTTGGCGGTCATCGATCCGGGCGCCCTTCCCAGGCGCGGCTGGTCATTGATTTGGGCGCCCCGAGCGGGGCGCGTTGATGGACTTTTTGCGAGTCCATTACCTGTAGTTGGGTCGCAAAAAGTCCAATAAAGTTTATGAGGTGATGATGTGAAAGTCCGCTACTTGATCCTTTCACCTTCCGAGGAGGCCCGGCAGGCTTTTTTAGGCGGGCTTTTTGGCACCTTTGAGCTTTCTCCCAGGGGACGCGGTGAAAAGGCGACCCTGACTGTCGACGGCGGTGATCTCGAGATCGTGGCAACCGGTCTTAAAGGCAAGCTCAGGGACATGACGGTCAAGCTGATTCAAGGCGGTGTCCGGATCGACGGTATCCTGGTCCTGATCCCCTCGGGTGATGACGGTTCGTGGAGTGAAGCTAAAGCCATCAGCGAGTGGCTCCAGTCGGCAGGCTGGGCAACGGCTATGAAAAGCTGGGTTTTCGGGGGGCTCGGTGACCTGAACAAGGAGACGGCCAAAAAAGCTCTTCTCACTCTCCTGTCAGAACACGAGAAGAACCTGGCAGCCGTGTGACCATGGCAGCCATCAGGATCCATCTCGATGTGGTCGACCAGGCTGCGACCACCACCCTTTCGGAGGCGGCCGGCCGCGAAGGTTTCGAGGTCATCCTGGGCGCCCCGGGGGCCGTCCCCCCTGACATCCTGGTCACAAGGGCCGAAAGGATTGGTCGCCATCCCTGCCTTTCGTCCCGTGCCGATCTTCAGCCCCAGCTCCTTCTGTGGGCATTCCCCGGGGATGTTACCAGCGAGGATCTCCTGGGTGTGAGGGTGACGGCTTTCCTTCCCCCGACCTCCGGAAAGGATGAGATAGCCCGGGTCTTTGCTGAGGCTGCGCAGGTCTATCGGAGCAGGCGCCAGGAGTTCGCCATGTGGCACGAGATGGAGGAGCGCTACGCCGAAGCGACGGTCATCGTGAACCTGGCCCTGGAACTCGAGCCGGGGATGGGGATCGACGATGTGCTCGAAAGGATCGTCATCCACCTCTCCGAAGACCTTGGTTACTCCATCGTATCTATCATGCTCCTTGACGACGACGAGAAACACCTCACCATCAGGGCGGCGCGGGGGTTGAGCGCACGGATCATCGAGATCACGCGGATGGAGGTGGGCAAGGGCGTTTCAGGTACGGTGGCATTGACGGGAGAACCTCTCCTCGTCCAGGATGTGGAGGCCGACGCCAGGTTCGGTAAGCCGCAGAGCCACAAGAGGTATAGCAGCAAGTCCCTCATCTGCGTCCCCCTCAAGGTTGGCGATCGGGTCATCGGGGTGATCAACGCCAATAACAAGTGGAGGGATGAGCCCCTCGGCGATTACGACCTCCACATCCTCACCGTGGTGGCTGCCCACATCTCTGTCAGCATCGAGCGTACACGTCTTTATCACAACCTTGAGCGCAAGGCCGTGGAGCTCAGGGAGGCCTATGAAAAGCTCCAGGCCATCGACCGGATAAAGTCCGATTTTATCATCAATGTTTCCCACGAATACAGAACACCGGTCACGATCATCCTCGGTTACCTGGAACTCCTCAAGGGAAGCCTGGCTGATGCAACCCACATCGACAAGGTCAACGTCATCATGGAGGCAGCCTCCCGGCTTTCGAGCCTCATCGATGACAGCACCGATCTTTTGAGGCTCGACACCGGTACGACCCTCTTCATATACCGCGATGTGGGGGTGGACTACTTCCTGGAGGAGGCGGTGCGGGGGCAGTGGGGCCGTTTCGGGAACAAGGGTGTCGACCTCTCCCTGGATCTTCCCGAAGGTCTGCCACTGGTGAGGGTGGACCCTGACAAGATGATCAAGGTCTTCGAAAAGCTGTTGGATAATGCCCTGAAGTTCACACCGCAGGGTGGTTACACGCGGGTGACGGCTCGCAGCGAAGGGGACAGCAAGGTCCTTATCCAGGTGGAGGACTCGGGGGCCGGGATCTCTTTGGAAGACCGCAGCCGGATCTTCGACCGCTTTGAACAGGGCGGGGACATCATGACCGGAAAACCGGAGGGTACGGGCCTTGGCCTGACCATTGCCGGTGCCATCATGGCCAGGCAGGGAGGGGACATCTCCCTCGACGAGCAGTTCGACGAAGGGTGCCGCATTATCATCACGCTGCCCGTAGCTGAAAATACCGGTCCGTAGGAGATCGTTTTTTTGCAAAAGAACCCCTACCTCGCGATCCTCATAGGGTTCATTTCGGTGATCGCTGTCGGGACGGTGATCCTCTCCCTCCCGTGGTCAGCGGTGGGCGGACAGCCTCTGCCCCTTTTGGATGCCCTTTTCACAGCGACTTCAGCCACATGTGTTACGGGACTTTCGGTCCTGGATATCGGCCGGGCTCTTTCGCCCCTGGGCCAGGCGACCATTGCCGTCATGATGCAGGTGGGAGGGCTTGGTCTCATGACCCTGTCCACCTTTTTCGGCCTGCTCCTTGGAGTCAATCCGAGGTTGAGGGATCGCCTCGCCCTCCGTGAAGCCCTGAACCAGGTTGAGGAGTTCTCGATCCCCCACCTCATCGGGAGCATCATCCTGTTCACCTTCGCCATGGAGTTCACAGGAGCCCTTTTCCTGATGATGGGGCCGGGGGACAGCGGGTTGCCAAGGGCCCTTTTCCACTCCATCTCGGCTTTTTGCAACGCAGGCTTTACACTGTTCCCGCAAAGCCTGGAAGGGTTCAGGTCATCCCAGTGGGTAAACCTTGTCTTCATGGTCCTCATCGTATCCGGTGGCCTGGGGTTCTGGGTTGTCTACGATCTCTATCGGCATCTGCGGTCGAGACTGGGGAGGGGGACGGTGCGGCCCCTGAGCCTTCAAAGCCGTGTGGTGCTCAGGATGAGCGGGCTTTTCATTGTTGTGGGCACCTTGTTGTTCCTGTTCGTGGAGTCTGGCCGCTCTCTCTCCGGTTCAGGATACCTGGACAAGGTGACCACGGCACTGTTCCAGTCGGTGACCACCAGGACAGCCGGTTTCAACACGGTCGATATCGGTTCTTTGGCGCTTCCCACTATCCTGTGGATGATGATATGGATGTTTGTCGGTGCCTCGCCGGGTTCTACCGGAGGAGGGATAAAGACAACCACTTTCGCCGTCCTGGTCGCCAACCTTAGAAGTGTCCTGGCGGGCAAGGAGCGGACCGAGATCGGCGGGAACACCTTGCCGGAAACGGTAGTGACCCGCGCCAACGCGATCTTTTTCCTTTCGGTGGCATGGGTCCTTGTCGCCACTTTCCTCATGGTTCTCTTCGGCACGACGGGCGGCGGCGGAAGGTTCGCAGCGGTGATCTTCGAGACCGTGTCGGCATTCGGTACCGTAGGGCTCAGCATGGGGATGACCGACTCGCTTACCGCCGCGGGCAAGGTGATCATTATTCTCACCATGTTCGCCGGCCGCGTCGGCCCCCTGAGCCTTATCCTCGCCCTGGCCCGTAAGCCGTCTCCGCCGAAGGTGGTTTTCCCCGAACAGGGGTTGCCGATAGGGTAAAATAGAGCGAAGAACGAAGAGAGATGCAGAACAGAAGATGGAATCGTTCAAGTAACTTCGCGCTTCGTGCTTGGCGCTTGGCGCTGAGAACGGAAACGGGAGGATTTCAACGGTGAACCGTGAACCGTGAACTGTAAACTTTTCACCGTTCTCCGTTGACCCCTAAAATTCGCTATGATACAAAAAACGGATAAATCTCCGGAGGTTACGGAGGCCGCCCTTTGGTAGCGGTCAAGGCTTCCCAGGTCGGTCATCTCCCGGAAAAGGACAGGTGGGCTTTCGAGGCCCTCAAGGAGCTCCTGATCCGGGAAAAGGGGTTCGATCTGGAGGCCTACAAGGAGAGGTGTATCCTGAGAAGGATCTACCTCAAGGTCCGTTCCAAGGGACACGCCGACCTGGGTTCTTATTACCGGGAGCTGTCCAGGGACCGGGAAGAGCTGGAACGTTTGTTCCAGTACATGACCATCAACGTCACCGAGTTCTTCCGCAATCCCACCGCGTTCGCATACCTCGAGAGAAGCGTCCTCCCGAGGCTGGTGGCGGAACACAGCGTTTACGGTCATTTCAGGGTCTGGAGCGCGGGATGCTCAAGCGGGGAGGAACCGTACAGCCTGGCTATCGTTCTTCTCAGAGCCAAAAAACGGCACCGGATCCAGACACCCTTCACCGTCCTGGCCACCGATGTTGACGACAGGATCCTCGCCAGGGGAAAGGTGGGGAGATACGGCCTGGAGGCACTCAAGAACCTTGAGGACGAGGATATCAGAGAGTACTTTGTTGAAGAGGAAGGGAGTTTCAGCGTCAGCGACGAGGTGAGGGAACGTGTTACATTCCGCACCGAGGATATCCTCAGGGATAACCCCGTTAAGGCCCAGAGCCTTGTCGTCTGCAGGAACCTTCTGATCTATTTTTCACGGGAGAACCAGGAAAGGGTCATCAGCGGATTCTCCCGCAAGCTGCACCCCGGCGGTTTCCTCATGCTGGGCAAAGCCGAAACGCTCATCGGGCGGAACAGGCTCTTTTTCCAGAGCATATCGCCCACCGAGCGGATCTACCGGCTCAGGGATATGCCTCTGGCTGACGGGAACGTACAGCCTGGCCCGATAGACCTTTAAATTGCGGAAAAGGAGTCTCCTGTCATGAGAATGGAAATGCGATACAAGTTGATCCTCGCCTTTCTGGTCGTCGTCGCCGTTGTGGTCTTTGTCCCTTACCTCTTCGACCTCTTCGGGGTCAACGAAGGGGCCTGGAAGGAGTTCGGCGCCGCCTCAGCCGCGATCGCTGTGGGCCTTAGCCTCGGCAGCCTTTTCGCAACGGGGATCACGAGGGACATCCGGGAAATGCGGGACGTCGCCAACAGCATCAGCGAGGGAGACCTCACCCTCGACCTGACACCGGCCAGGAGAAACTTCGAGGACGAGTTCACGGATCTGAGGGAATCGTTCCGGGTCATGGTTCAGCGCTTGTCCATTCTCGCCAGGAGTCTCAAGGGTTCTTCCGAAGATGTCCACGATTCGGCCCAGACCCTGTCCGCAACAGCTGAGGAGATGAACGCGTCCACTGAGGAGATCGCCGCTGCCATCGACGGGATCAGCAAGGGCGCGGAGACACAGGCCAGCCAGGTGGAGCGGATGTCCGGCACTGTCCATCACATGGCCCAGAACCTCGTGGCCGTAGCCGAAAAGGCGAGGACCTCCTCCAAGGTGTCTTCAGAGGCTGGTTTTACCGCGGAAGCGGGCAGGAAACATGCCGAAAACATCATCGCCAAGATCGGCCAGGTTTTCGACTCGGTTTCAAGGACCGGGGATTCGGTCATGAGTTTTGGAGAGAGGAGCAAGGAGATCGGGGAGATCGTCAGTATCATCACCAACGTGGCCCAGCAGACCACGCTCCTGGCCCTGAACGCCACTATCGAGGCTGCACGCGCCGGGGAGGCAGGTCGCGGTTTCGCGGTGGTCGCCGAGGAGATCCGGAAACTGGCCGCCAATACCGAACAGTTCGCCGAACGCATCTCGGGCATTGTTGGAAGGATCCAGAACGAGAGCGAGCAGGTCCTCCTGAACATGAAGGATGTGACGGGAGTTCTCGACGAGGGCCAGGACACCCTCCAGACGATGGGAGAGTCCCTGGACGAGATCGTCAAGGCGGTCATGGAATCCACCTCCCATGCACAGGAGATATCCCAGCTGACGGAGGCCCAGAGTGCGGCTGCCAGTGACATCACCGGTATTATCGACGAAGTTTCCAAGGTTGCCGAGGACAACGCCGCCTCCACGGAGGAAGTGTCGGCCGCCACAGAGGAACAGACCGCTTCCATGGAGGAACTCGCGGCTTCGGCCCAGGACCTGACGGCTCTCTCCGACAAGCTGAGAAAACTGTCAGAGGAGTTCAAGGTCTGATATCATGACTGACCCTGTGATCCTGGAAAGCAATTCCGAGGAAAAAAGCCGGCACCCTGAGCACGAGGTGGTCATGTGCACCGTGGGGAAAGAATATTTTGCCCTGCCCCTTGAGGCCATGGCCGAGATCTACAAGGCTGCTGACATCACGCCGCTGCCGTTGTCACCTGCCTTCATGACGGGCGTGATCAACGTTCACGGCAACCTGGCCTCGGTGCTCTCACTTGCCGGGCTCCTGGGTCTTTCCGAAACTCCCGGCGTTGATGGGCTCCTGCTCATCCTGACAGCGGAATACGGAGGGTTCGCTCTTCTCATAGACAGCACCACCGGGTTCACCGCCTACACGACCCTGGAAGAGGTTGCCAGGGACAATGTGGAAGACGACAGCTCTGTTGCGTTTATCGAGGGCGTTTTCCGTGACAAAGGAAAACTTGTATCACTGATCAACCCTGGAAAGCTCCGGGTCTGGATCGACAGTGAGTTCACGAAAGGGGATAACTGATGGCTATCAAGGTGTTGATCGTTGACGATGCCATGTTCATGCGCAACATGATCGCGGAGATCTTCAACGGGAAGAATTACAGCGGTGAGAAGTATGAGGTCGTCGCCGAAGCGGAAAACGGCATTGAGGCTGTTGAAAGGTACAAGGAGCACACCCCTGATATCGTCACCATGGATATCGTCATGCCCGAGATGACCGGGATCGAGGCGCTGCGGGAGATCATGCACCTCAATCCCGCCGCCAACGTGATCATGTGCAGCGCCCTGGGCCAGGACAGCCTGGTCATGGAGGCTCTGGACGCCGGCGCGAAAGATTTTATCGTCAAACCGTTCCAGCCGGAAAAGGTCCTCGATGTCGTCGTAAGGATCCTGGACGAGACCCGCGGCGCCTGATCCGTTCCCCTCCAGGAGGTCGATGACCACCATGGACATGTCCAAATACAAAGATCTTTTTATTTCCGAAGCCAGGGAACATGTCCAGGGGATGAGTAACTGTATCCTGGTCCTTGAGAAGGAACCCGGGTCTGAGGGCAGCATCAACGAGCTCTTTCGTCACGCCCACTCCGTCAAGGGGATGTCGGCATCCATGGGCTATGGGATCATCGCGGAGCTGAGCCACCAGCTCGAAGACATGATGGACACGGTCCGCAAGGGGCAGACAGCGATCTCATCACCGATCATCGACATCCTCCTCGAGGGGATGGATATCCTGGATAAACTGGTGGACGCGGTGGAGCAGGACAAGGGCCTGGATGAGCTCCAGACATCCGCCCTGCTTTCCAGGATCAGGGGGGTCATCGATGGGACCGCCCCGGGGGAGCAGGCGGTCCCGACCCAGCCCGGGCCTGCCTCGGAACCTGAACCTGAACCAATCCCCGAAGCTAAAGCCGGGACGGCCGACCAGCCCACGGGACCTGGTCCGATCGGACCGGGCACAGCGGAAGAGGGTGAAATAGTGCTCCGGTTCCAGATCGCCGAGGACAGCCTCGTCCCGGCCGCCCGGGCCTACCTGGCTGTCAGAAAACTTGAATCCCTGGGCACGATAACCCGTTGTGAACCTTCCCTCGAGGAGATCAAGTCAGGGAACTATCCCGGGCGAGTCACGGTGAGCCTGGTGGGCGCCGATGAGCAGAAGGTGGTCAAAACCTTGCAGTCACTGGCCGAAATGGGTGAGGTCGAGGTTTCCGCCTCCCGCAGGGAGGGGGTGGAAACGCCCGGTCTGTCACCAGGAGCGCCCGTTTCCCCGGCAACGGCTCCGCTGGCCGAGGTTTCGAAGCCGAAGATGGAACCGTCCTCAGCGACATCTGCTCATGCCAAGACTGTCCGTATCAGCACCCTCCTTCTCGACACCTTCATCAACCTGATCGGTGAACTCATCGTGACCAAGGGACGCCTGAAAGATCTGCTCGCCGGCAGTGGCTCAAGGGATGTGGACCAGGTTCTGACCAGGCTCGATCACCTGGTGGGCGGTCTTCACAGTGAAGTGATGAAGGTCAGGATGATGCCCCTGGAAACGGTGACCCAGAGACTGCCAAGGGTCGTGCGTGATCTTGCCCGCCAACGGGGCAAACAGGTCAGCCTGGAAGTCATCGGTGCTGACATCGAACTTGACAGGGTCATCCTCGAGGAGTTGGGTGACCCCCTCATCCATATCCTCAGGAACGCCGTCGACCATGGGCTTGAGGATGCCAGGGAAAGGGCATCGGCCGGGAAAGATGAGACAGGCAGGATCGTCCTGAGAGCCTACCGTGAGAGGGATATGGTTTACGTCGAGGTCATTGATGACGGGCGCGGCATGGACCTGCACCGGATCAAGGCCAAGGCTGTGGAGAAGGGGATCTTGTCCCGCGAACAGGCCAAAGTCATCAGCGAAGAGGAGACGGTGATGCTGGTGTCGCGTCCGGGATTTTCCACTGCCACCGAGATCACGGATGTTTCCGGGCGCGGAGTCGGGATGGATGTCGTCCAGTCCGCAGTTGAGGGCCTGGGAGGTTCACTGTCCATCGAGAGCAGTACCGGAGAGGGCACCACGTTTACCCTCAGGCTGCCTCTGACGGTGGCCATCGTCAAGATGCTGCTTGTTTCGGTCAGGGACCACACCTTTGCCGTTCCCATCACCAGGGTGGCGAGAACCATCCGGGTTACAGAAGGAGAAGTCAGCGAGAGCCAGGGAAGGCGTTATCTGGATCTCGACGAAGATCTCATTTCCCTGTTCGATCTCGGCCAGTTACTCGATATCCAGTCGCCCATGAACGGCCGGCCCGTCTACAATGTCGTCCTGGTGGAGGCGACCAACCGTGTCGTCGGCCTTGTCGTCGACAGCGTTGTCGGCCAGGTGGACATTGTCGTCAAACCGCTGTGCTATCCGATCCAGTACCTCAAACGGTACTCCGGGATGACGGTCCTCGGTGACGGGCGCATCGTGCCGATCCTTGATCTGGGTAACCTCTTTTAGACCGATGACAGACGGATCTGCCTCACGAGCGACCCTTTCTGATAAACAGGTCGAGGCTATAAGGGAGGTGGCGGCCATTGCCGCTGCCCAGACCGGGAACGCTCTGGGCAGGCTTTCCCGACTGCCTGTGGGCATTACATCATCCGAGGTCCTGACCCTGAAGCTGGAGGAGATCCCTTCCCTGTTCGGTGGGCTGAACGCTCCGGCAATCGGTGTCCTCGTACCTTTTCAGGGCGACCTGGAGGGAAACGCCCTGCTCCTGTTTCCCGAGGCGGGAGTGGAGGCTCTGGAGGAAGTTCTCCTGGGTCGGGACAGGGACGGCGACGAGGATCTGAAACTTTCCGCATTTGCCGAGATCGGCAACATCCTGACGGGCAACCTGCTCACCGTTTTGTCCAGCCTTTCAGACAGGATCCTGATCAGCCTTCCGCCCTGTCCCGTTCAGGATATGGCCGGGGCGATCCTGGACGCTGTCCTGGCTGATATCGGTTCTGCCACCGACGAGGTGACAGTGCTGGTCTTCAACCTCGCTGCCAGTTCGGGAGGCAGCCTCGTACGATCCGTTTTTCTGCCGGGGGACGCCGGTATTGAGCTCCTCCTGGAGGCCGCCGGACGGCTGGAATCCGGTTCATGAAACCGGTTGTCGTGGGTATATCGGAGTTTCGCCTGGCCTGGCGGCCCGTAAAACTGGTTACCTATGGTCTGGGATCCTGCGTGGCAGTGGTCCTGTTTGCCCGTGATGAGGGCATCGGGTCCATGGCCCACATCATGCTGCCCATGGCCTATGGCAATAACGATACGGACACCCCGGGCAAATTCGCGGACACGGCCGTTGCCGGTATGGTCCGGATGATGGAGCAGCAGGGAATATCGCCTCCCGGGATCGTTGCGAAGATAACCGGAGGGGCCGATATGTTCGCCGGGCAGTTCAAGGGTAAGGGGAGGCGGATCGGGGCTCGGAACATCCTGGCTGCCAGAAAGGCCCTGGACAATTTCGGCATTCGTCTGGTGGCACAGGATGTTGGGGGGACAGTGGGAAGGAGTGTCGAATTCATGACCGATACCGGGGTCCTGACCGTCAGGACCCTGAGAGGGGGAATGAAGGAGCTGTAATAAGCAGTGGCCGGTAATCAGTAGTCAGTAACCTGAAGAGAGAAGAACTTTAATATGATAGATCCGGGGTCTGAAATCTGACCTCTGAAATCTGAAACAGGAGTGCGTACCATGAGCCATGCGAAACTTGTTGACGGCAATCTCATCGCCTCCAAAGTCCTGGCGGAAGTGGCCGTCGAGGCGGCCCGGTTTAACAAGGACCACGGCCGCGCTCCGGGCCTTGCCGTTGTCCTTGTGGGAGACGATCCGGGTAGCGCTGTGTACGTCAGGATGAAGATCAGGGACTGCGGCCTGTGCGGTATCGAATCTTTTTCTCACCGTCTGCCGGCGGATACCACGACACAGGAACTCCTGGCGCTGGTTGAGCGCCTCAACGGGGATGACTCTGTAGACGGCATCCTCGTACAGCTTCCCCTGCCCGAAGGTATCGACACCAAGAAGATCCTCGACGGCATCGACCCGGCCAAGGATGTGGACGGGTTTCACCCCGCCAACGTGGGACGGCTGGTCAGGGGCGATCTGGAGGTTCTCATGCCGTGCACACCCGCGGGGGTCATGAGGATGCTGGACGAGGAAGGAGTGGATCCCAGGGGTAAAAACGCCGTTGTGGTGGGGAGAAGTGACATCGTGGGCAAACCGATGGCCCTCATGCTCCTTCACCGACACGCCACCGTGACCATCTGTCACTCCCGCACCCGGGATCTTGCGGATGTGTGCCGCAGCGCCGACATCCTGGTTGCCGCCGTAGGGCGTGCCCTCATGATCGAAAAAGGGTGGGTAAAGCCCGGTGCCGTGGTCATCGACGTGGGTATGAACTCCCTGGCAAGGGACGATGCCCCGCCCGTCATCCTCGGCGACCCGGCCCGGGTGGCCGATTTCGACAAGAAGGGCTACACCCTCGTGGGTGATGTCTCCCCGGACGCGGCTGAAACGGCCTCCCTCATGACACCGGTTCCCGGAGGAGTGGGGCCCATGACCCGGGCCATTCTCATGTCCAACACCATGAAGGCGGCAAGGTGGAGAGTGAAGGGATGAGTCCAATGTCCAAAGACCAACGCCCAAAGAGAACCCGCAGAACCCTTTTTGTATTTGGATATGTGGATCCACGAACTGTTACTTTGGGCTTTGGACTTTGGGCTTTGGACTGAGTTAGCTATGGACCGAAAACAGCTCCTCGACATACTTGAACAGATCGCCTCGGGCCGGATGAAGCCGGATGAAGGGCTTTCCGTCCTGGCCGATTTTCCCTCCGCCATCATGGAGTACGCCCACCTGGACACTCATCGCCGGGTGCGCAGGGGAGTGCCGGAGACGGTCTTCGGACAGGGGAAAACCCCGGAGCAGATCGTCGGGATCGTGGGGCGCCTGTCGGCTTCCGGTGATCCGGTCCTGGTGACCAGGGTGTCGGAAACGGCCGCTGCAGCGGTCCTGGATCGTTGGCCGGAAGCAGATCACGATCCTGTCTCCAGAACTCTCCATCTGGGGATGCTTCCACACACCGGGGGGCGGCGGGTCATGGTCATGGCCGCAGGGACCTCCGACCTCCCTGTGGCGGAAGAGGCCGCAAGGACAGCGGTCTTCCTGGGCATGGAGGTGCGGCGGGGATACGATGTCGGTATTGCAGGCCTTCACCGTCTGGCGGCGCATCGGGATGAGATGGCCGAAGCCGGAGTCATCATCGTCGTGGCCGGGATGGAAGGGGCGCTTCCCGGCGTGGTCGCCGGTCTGGTCCGCGTCCCGGTGATCGGAGTCCCCACCAGCATCGGTTACGGGGCTTCCCTGGCCGGTTTTACACCTTTGCTGACCATGCTCTCTTCCTGTGCCTGCGGCCTGACGGTGGTCAACATAGACAACGGTTACAGCGCTGCCGTCGCCGCGTATCTCATCCTGGGAAATGCCCAGGAAGAGGACCCTTCGACAGGCTCGGGCGCCCCGCGCGGGGCGCGTTGATGGACTTTTTGCGAGTCCATCAACTTTGGACTCAAAACCCAAAACCGATCGTTTTACCACAGGGTACACAGGTAGAAAGCGCGGTTTCTGTAAAAGCGTTAAGAGCGATTTCACCACAGAGCTCACAGAGGTCACAGAGAAAGGCCTAAGTCTTGGGTTAAAGCCTGTCATTGCGAGTCACGCCAGTGGCGTGACGAAGCAATCCCGGGTCCTGTAAAAGCGGTGAAGGCGGCCTCACGAAGAGACGCAGGGGCCGCAGGGGAAACCTTTGAGATCTGAGATTAAGTTCTAATTGGATCTTGGATTCCTTTTGAAATTTGAAATCTGGAATTTGAAATATGGAATTGAGACTGTGACTGAGACTATTCTTTACATCGATCCTTTCAGCGGGGTGTCCGGTGACATGCTCCTCGCTGCGCTGATCTCCTCCGGAGTCCCCATCGAGGTGATCATGGATGCCGTGGAAAAAGTCATCCCGGGAGAGGTCCGGATCAGCGCGACGCAGGTAACGAGGTCCGGGTTGGCAGGGATAAAGTGTGATGTCGAGGTTGTTGGCGGGCCGGAGAAAAGAACCCTGGGCGGGATGATCTCGGCGGTCCGCGGGGCCGGACTCGACGACAGGGTCGCCGCGGCCAGTCTCGAGGTCCTCAAATCACTTGGTGAGGCCGAAGCGAGGGCCCACGGCAGTTCCGGTGGAGCCGTTCATCTCCACGAACTCGGCGGCCAGGATACCCTGGCCGACATCGTTGGGGTCCAGGCGGCCATCGCCTGGCTGAACCCTGATGAGATCGTAAGCGGCTCGTTGAACCTTGGATGCGGATACGTGGGTACGAGCCACGGGATGATGCCCGTCCCGGCTCCTGCGACAGCTTTCCTGGTCGAAGGTCTGCCCGTTCACTCGGCCGGGCCCGAGGGTGAGTTCACCACACCCACCGGCGCTGCTCTGATGAAGGGGGTCGTGAACCGGTTCGGGCCGCTGCCGGCCATAAAGGTAGAGGGGGTGGGTGTCGGAGCGGGAACAGCCGACCACGACGGTTTCCCCAACCTCCTCAGGGTTTTCCGCGGGAGTGTCCAGGATGCGGCCCAGGGTGAAAGCGCCGTGATCATCGAGTGCGGGATCGACGACCTGTCTCCCGAGTACCTTGCTCCGGCGGTCGAGACTATCCAGGCGGCAGGTGCGAAGGAGGTCCACCTCATCCCTGTTCACACCAAGAAAGGGAGGCCTGGTGTCCTCGTCAGGGTCCTTGCCGGCCTGGAGGACCGCGACGCGGTCGTGCGGGCGGTGCTCGAGGCGACAGGCAGCTCGGGGCTTCGGTTCTGGGAAGTGGGACGCCAGGTGCTTCCCAGAGAAAAGGTTGTCGTGTCCACACCCCATGGCCCTGTTACCTTCAAGCGATGGCGGACACCATCCGGGTACTGGCGTTTCAAACCCGAATACGAGGAAGTCAGGCGGCTGGCCGACCAGGCCGGGGTGCCGATCCTGAAGATGAAGGAGCTGGCAGTCGCGGCATACCTTGCGGAGAATGACGATGGACTTGAAGAAAATTGAAAAGGGCGTCCGCATGATCCTCGAGGGTGTTGGTGAAAACCCGGACCGACCCGGGCTGGCCGACACCCCGCATCGCGTCGCCCAGCTGTACGAGGAGATCTTCTCGGGGATCGGCGCCGATCCCATGGAACACCTCCATCCGGTGAAAGGTGAATCCCACGATGAAATGGTCCTCATCCGGGATATCCCCCTCTATTCCGTGTGTGAGCATCACCTGCTCCCCTTTGCCGGAATGGCCCACGTTGCCTATATCCCCGAGGGCGGCAGGATCGTCGGGCTTTCCAAGATCGTCCGGGTTCTGGAAACCTGGGCCTCGAGGCCGCAGGTCCAGGAACGCTTGACCACCCAGGTGGCTGAAAGCATAATGAAGGGGTTGAATCCCAAGGGAGTCATGGTGGTCATCGAGGCCGAGCATCTCTGCATATCCATGAGAGGGGTTCGCAAGCCGAACTCCATGACGGTGACCAGCGCTGTCAGGGGTTCGTTCCGCAGGGATGAACGGACCCGCAGTGAGACTCTGGCCCTTATCCACGGGAGGAAGCAGGGGCGGTAAAGGTTTGACGCGCCAGACGCGCCAGACACGGAGACGCGGAGAGGAGTTTCTCTGAGCTTGTCATTGCGAGCCGGAACCGGGCGAAGCAATCCCGGAACCTGGGACGCGGGCCGGAGCATTCTTTACACACGATGCTCCCCGCGGTGTGGAGTGATGTGAATTGAGAATTCTTCTTTGGCTGATCATGGCGGCGGCCCTGGTGTGGGCGGTCAGGGAACTGACAGGTTCAGACGCCCGCTCACCCGGGGATGACGGGGGGCGCGGGGAGGAGATGGTCCGGGACCCGGTGTGCGGCGTCTATGTTCCGAAGAGCAGATCTGTCTCCCGGCGAACAGTAGGAGAAAAGGTGTACTTCTGCTCCCGGGAGTGCGAGAAGAAGTATTCAGCTGGCCGCTGAAAAGGGAGAACCAGGAACTAAGAACCAGGAACCAGGAACCAGGAACCAGGACCTAGGACTTTGGACTTTGGACTATCTTTCCCCTTGGAGGACTGAAATGAGGTCGCGCGACTTGATCCTGATATCCACCCTTTTCCTGTCTTTCGTCATCGCTCTTCCCTCGGCCCATGCTCTGCCGGTGGGGGCTCCCGGAAGGACTGTCGAAGTGGGGGGTTTTTCCCTTTCCGGAACCATCGGTTATACCGACCTTGAGGTGAGGAATTCGGACGTCACCACGAAGTCGTTCTTTTTCAAAGGGGCGTTCGGCGGCACCGACGGAGTGACTCCCTACCTGAGGCTCGGGTTTGCCGATCTCGAAGTGGAAGGCGGTTTTAAGGGTAATCTGGGATTCGCCTTCGGCGGCGGCGTTCTCCTCGATCTGATCACGCAGCAAAGCGGCAGCGGGTTCCGGGTCAGTCTCGACAGCCAGGCCCAGTGGTCGGAAAGCAGCGAGGGATCGGCATCCTACGACATGTTCGAGGGGCAGGTTTCTCTTCTGGGTTCGGCGCGCAGCAGCGGTACAAACGCCTACGCCGGGATCGCCACCTCGTTCATCAACCTGGACGGCGAGAAGGACGACGGCCAGGCCCACCTGTTCTTCGGTATGGACTATTTCATGGATTACAACTTTTTCTTCAGCGCCGAAGCCCACCTTTTCGGGCAGGACACCTTGTCCATTGGAGTGGGGTACAACTTTTAACTATAAAAAACAGCGCCCTCTTTGGCTGTTTTTTATAGATGACTCCGCCCTGAGGCGGAAAGATTCAACCTTGATAGGGTCGCAAAAAGTCCAATCCGGGACTTTTCGCTCCACGGAAAGTGAAAAGTGTCATTTTCCCTTTCCTCACGGATCGCTGACATGATTTCCGGTCATCGATCCGGGCGCCCTTCCCAGGCGCGGCTAGTCATTGATTTGGGCGCCCCGCGCGGGGCGCGTTGATGGACTTTTTGCGAGTCCATCAATATTTCACGGGGTTGACCCGGTCGTAATCCTTGGGCTTGTGGCAGCCAACCACGCAGCTCCCCCCGTTCTTCGTCTGGGTGAAGTTCACCGGGAGCATCCATGCCTTCCCGAAGGGGACCTCCGGCCGGATGTGCTTGGGCTGGCTGCCGGCGTGCATCTCGTGGCACGCCTTGCAGGAGCGGCCCTTCTCCCTGTTGACGTGAAGGAAGTGCATGTTCTGGTCACCGTTCCGGAAACCGGTCAGCGTGGTGGTGAACCGGTCCAGGGCGATGTCCCTGTTATGGCAATCGAAGCAGATGGCGTAGTTCTCGGTGGCGTAGGGCATGTAAAATTCGGCCGGGAACGGTTTTTTGAGGATCTTGGTGTAGTTGGACCCGTGGGAATCGTGGCAGGCGTAGCAGTCGTCCTGCTTGACAGGGCCGTGGACATAGGTCGCCTTCTTGACCTGGATCCCCAACTCCTTGTGACATGTGTAGCAGATTTCCTTGGCAGAGGCTTTGAGCTGCCTCGGATAGTCGGAAGCGTGGGCCGTGTGACAGACGGTACACTCCTTCTTTTCCAGGGCGCTGTGCTTGATGGACGACGCTTCAAGGTGCTCGGCCATCGGCTTGTGACAATCGTTGCACAGGGTCTCACCCTCGGCGATCAGCATGTAGGGAAAATCCGTGGCGTGGGAGTTGTGGCACTTGTTGCACCCCTCGGCGGCCGGCTGGTGCTTGTACTTGAGCTCGAACTGTGCCTGCCGGTCAAGGTGGCACAGGAAACACAGGTCTGCTCCCTGCATCTCCACGAGGCCCGGGTACTCGGACGAGTGAGGGTTGTGACAGATGTTGCAGTCACCTGCCGCAATCGGTCCGTGGACCACCTTCTTGGTGGTCTTGTTGTTCTCGTGGCAAGAGAAGCACAGCTGGCTGGTGGTCTCCTTGGTGAGCTGTTTTTCCGTGTTGGACTGGTGCGGATCATGGCACGAGATGCAGTCACCTTTCTGGATGGGTCCGTGGACCACCGGCTGTGCGTCCTTGGGCTCGTGGCACAGGTAGCACAGGTCCTTTCCCGATGCCTGCAACTTGAAATCCGTTTTCGGCGACTTCGTGGGATGCTTCGGGTTGCCGCTGGTGTGGCACACCACGCACTGCCCCACGCCTACCGGTCCGTGAACGAACTTTGCTTTCCCCATCCCCGAGTGGCACTCCGCGGAAACACACTCCTGGGCCTGGGCCTGGGCGGCCATCACCAGCGCGATCAGCATGATGACGGGAACGACGACAGCGAGAACGCCTCTTTTCCTCTCCATTCTCTACCCCTCCTCCGTGGGAAGATGTTTCATAAAAATCGCGAACAGCGAAGAGTGACAACCTCGCCAGAAATCCCTTCGAAGCCTGTTACCATCATAATATAAATTTCACAACCTGGGCGAAACACCGGCTATATTAGATGACTGCGGTCGGAACTGTCAACCAGAACCGGGAATCCGCAAACATTTAATTCGGGCGGGTCCCGGGTACAGGAGGAAGAGTTGATGCGGGGAAGTGCGCAGGGGCGAGGGGGCGAGGGCAACCTCCTATCGTCATTCAGGACATCGCCGCTTGCTTGTCACGGCGTAGTCATGCCATAGGCGTGACGAAGACGGAAGGCGGGATTATGGAATGGATATCCCGATTTACGCGTAGCTGTGAAGCCCGGAAAGAAGGAAATTGACCCCGAAATATGTGAACACCACGGCAGCGAAGCCGATGATAGACAGCAGGGCGGCCCGTTTTCCGGCCCAACCCCTCGTGAACCGGGCGTGAAGGTACGCGGCGTAAACGAACCACGTAATGAGGGACCAGGTTTCCTTGGGATCCCAGCTCCAGTAAGTCCCCCATGCGTAGTTGGCCCAGGCGGCCCCGGTGATGATCCCCAGGGACAGGAGGGGGAACCCGACGGCGACGGACTTGTAGTTCACCTCGTCAAGGAACTTCAGGTCCGGAAAGGTAGCCAGGAGGGAACCCTCCTTGAGGCCCTTCTTTTCCGCCTTGCTCTTCACAAGGTACAGGACGGACACGCCGAAGGAGACAGCGAAAGCCCCGTAGCTCACGAAAGAGGTGATGACGTGGTAAAGGAGCCAGTCACTCTGCAGGGCAGGCACCAGTGGGCGGATATCGTCCGGAAACAATAGGGCGTTGGCTGCGAGGAGAATGAAGGCTATGGGCGCCACAACCGCTCCGAGAGCTTTATTCTTGAACCGCCACTCGACCACCAGGTAAGCGGCCATGACGCAAAGAGCGAAGAAGCTCATCGATTCGTACATGTTGGACAGAGGCGCGTGCCCGATCCCCATGCGGTAGGACTCGACCCACCTGAGACCCTTGCCGATGGCATGGACAACCACGCCGGCCGAGGCGGTCAGGGTTGCCAGAGTCCCGACGGCGCGGTTCTTGAATGCCAGGTAGGCAACGTAAAAAAAGGTGGCGAAAAGGTAGGCGAAGGTCGCCATGTTATGAAGAACGGTGCTGTCCATGTTTAATCACCTCGTGATCGATTGAGAAAAAACGTTCAACGTTGATGACTTTTTGCCAAGCCATCAACGTTCAAGGTGCAAGGTTTTGCGGCACACACCTGAACCTATCCCCAGATGTTGGTCTTCCTCTGTGTCCTCTGTGTCCTCTGTGGTGAACGCTCTTGACCTGGATTCCGGGTCTGAACACTATCACCCCCACCTCGATCCTCCCCCCTCGGCAGGGGGAGGAAGAATAAGGAAGGGACTATTGATCGGCCCGGAATGACCCGTCTTCGTCTTTCAGACTACGCCGTGGCAGGCGGATCATGCTGGACTCCGCGTCCCCGTGTCTCAGCGTTGTTTCCCTCCCACGGCTTCCTTGAGCTCCGCGAGAGCGGTTTCGAACTCCCGTTCGAAGGTGGCCGGGTTACGGTTGGTCGTACCGGCCATGAGAACTGCCGATTTGTCCGAATCCAGGTCTACCCGGACCCAGATCCTCTGGTGGGCCACGAAAAAAGCGATGTAAAGGCCGATGATCATCACGAAGCAGGCCAGCCAGACCACCGGTACCCCCGGGTCCCAGGCCACCTGCAGGCCCGTGTACTCCCTGATGCTGGTACCCTTGATCCGGAAATAGACCGAACCGCCCCTGGACTTGTCCCGGTCGGGAGCGGCCTCTAGAAGATAGAAATCCCGATGGGTGTTGCCCAGGAACTGGGCGATCTTGACACCCGGCCTGCCTCCGGTGATGTTGGGGATGATCTCCTCCACCTGGTAGTTGGAAGGATCGCCCATTGCCTGGAAGCTCTGTCCGGCCACAACGGTGACGTCAGGGCCGGCTACTTTCCCGGAAGGATCGAGGAGCTGGAGTGTCACCGAGGAGTTGCGATCCACCCCGTAGCTCGACTGGTAGAAGTAGATGCCGTCGACGATGAGGGGGTGGTTGACCTCGATCCTCTTCTTCACGACCTCCTGGCCGTCCCGGATGACCGTCAGATCACTGAAATAGTCCTTGGGCTGCTGGGAGTCGGGATAATACTCAACCTGGAAATCATCGCACCGGACGAGGAAGGGAAGCTTGAGCGCGGTGTCCTTGCCCCTGAGGGGGACCCGGTCAACAGCTGTTCCTTCCACGATGGCCACAAAACCCTTGAAACCCACAATGCCGCCGTAGACGGCCCCGACCGCCAGGATCAGAAGGCTCAGGTGAACGATGTAGGCGCCGAGGCGCCCGTACCAGCCCTTATCGACGTAAAGGGTCACGGCGCCTTCACTACGGTTCTCCTTGACCTTGCCGTAGTGCTTCTCCACCACAGCCCGGGCCTGCCGCACCGCCTCTTCAGGGGCCACGCCGCGCCTGATCGAGCCGCGGTGCTTCATTCGCTTGAACAGGGCCTCGTCCAGGACCGTCGGGGTCTGGGTCATGAGCCTCCATGCCCGGGGGAACCGCTTGACGGAGCAGGTGGTGATGTTGACCATGAGGAGCAGCAGCAGGGTCAGGAACCACCAGGAGCGGTACATGTCGTCCAAGTCAAGGAACTGGAGGAATTTGTAAACACCCGGACCGTACTCCACGAGGTACTGTTCCGGCCTGCCCTTCTGGAGGACGACAGTACCGATGACGGACGTAAGAGCCAGGGAGACGAGGAGGAAGATGGCCAGGGTCACCGAGGCCATGGTATCGGTGACGACCGTGAAGATCGATCTGGCCTGCTTTTCCTCCGCGGCATTGTTTCCAGGGGGGGTGGAGGGAACTGCCTTGCCGTTTTCGTTGGTCACTTTATGGTCTCTCTATTGGGTTTGTTTGCCCGAAGGTAACATCAAACCGGGGGGGCGGCTTTGGCCGCCCCCCCGGATCGCTAACCGGATAAAGACCTGCCTGTACTGGCGCTTATTTCGCTCCGCCGTGGCACTCCTTGCACTTCGTCGGCCCCTTGGCCTGCTCCTTGTGGCAGCCTTTGCACTGGACGTGGAAGGGGTTATCCGCCTTGCCGCTGGCAGGATCGTTTGCAGCCGGGTCCTTGCCGTGACACTCGAAGCAGCTCTTGACCTCTTCCTTGGAAGCGGCCTTGTGGTGGCACTTCATGCAATCGATGGTCTCGGAGTGCTTGGCGTGGTCGAAGGTCACCGCACCCTTCTTCGCCAAGCTCTTGTCGATGGTCACCTGTGCGGGGGGGTCACCGGCGATAGCCATGGAAGCCGCGAAGGCTGTGGCTACGACGATAGCAATCAAAACGACGGCCAGTTTTCTGCTCATTGACTTACCTCCTTGAAATTGGATATAGCATGTCTGATATTTCACAACGCCTACGGTCCAAAGTGTATACCACAGGGGGAATTACGGTGTCAATTCCACATCCGCGGCCCAGATTAGATACCATTTCGGATGTTAATACGCTCGGGAGAATGTGAAGTTACCCGGCCTGTGGCATCATCACGGGTCTTCGGAACCGGGTTACAATGGATCTATATATCTATGTGTCCATGTATCTAAGTGCCTATTTTTCAACGCAAATACGTACATATTGTACACCTTTGCCTTGATACCTGCGTCTGTGTCCGGGTCAGAGAATCAATCCCCCTCTCCCTCTCTCACTGCCCGAATCCCGAGTTTCCCTGTTTATTTCGATAGAAGGTTCGGTTATATTGGCATCCGCCATCGTCGGTCACAAGATCACGCATTGTCAGGAAACAGGATCCGGGGGGGGGAACATGGCCTCAAAGAAGAAAACTGTAAACAGCACAGGCGATAATATTTCATCGAAAAATCCGGTAAACGGTTACTCCCGCGTTTTCCTTGCCTATCTTCTGATAACCGCGTTCGTATGCGGCTCTCTCATCATGGTGATCGAAGTAATGGGATCGAGGGTCATCGGACCTTTCTATGGGGTCAGCCTTTTCGTCTGGACCTCCCTGATCACCGTAACGCTGATCGCACTTGCACTCGGATATGCCATCGGTGGTTCTCTTTCAGTACAACGGAACCATCCAGACTGGCTTTACGGCGTCATTGCTGTTTCCGGCCTGATGTGCACATTCATTCCGATACTGAGAACACCGATCCTTCAGATGTTCCAACCCCTTGGGTTAAGGATGGGTTCCCTGGCCAGTTCAGCCTTTCTCTTCGGACCCACGCTCCTTTTACTGGGTTTCGTTTCGCCCTACCTCGTAAGGATTCTGGCCCACGAGATCACTAACGTCGGTCGAACAGCCGGTGTGCTTTATTCGATCTCAACAATGGGGAGCTTTATCGGGACCGTTTTGACCGGTTTTTATCTGATCGCCTTTTTCGGGGTGGATCGCATCTTCCAGGCTACCGGGGGGTTGTTGATCACACTATCCGTCCTTTACCTCATCCTTTTTCGAAAAAAAAGATGGGCGCTACTGTTTTTTATCCCTGTTTTCATGGTTCCCATGCCGGAACCGTTCGTCAGAAAACAACTTTCAAGCGGTGTCATTGTCAGTGAAGTGGCCAATGTGGACAGCTATTATGGAAACCTGAAAGTCGTGGATTATGACCTTGGCGGATTCAAGACCAGGGAGATGGTCATCGACGGGCTGGTGCAAGGTGGGATCGACAAGCAAAACGGGCAATCTGTCTACGGTTACTCCTATTTCTTACAATACCTGCCCACGGTGATACGACCGGATGGGAAGAGCTGCCTCGTGATCGGATTAGGGGCAGGAATCACACCAAAATATTATGAAAGGCTAGGTATAAAGACCGATGTCGTCGATATAGACCCTTCCGTGGTCAGGCTTGCCCGTGAATATTTTAATTTCAGTACAAACGGCAAGACCCACATCCAGGATGCACGGTATTTCCTGAACACGACAACAAGCAAATGGCATTACATTATCCTGGATGTGTTCAACGGCGATACAACGCCGGCGCACCTGGTTTCCAGGGAAGCTCTCGAAGTGGTCAAAAGAGCGATGAAGGAAGGAGGCATCCTTGCAACCAACCTGATCGGAAGCCTGGACAGGAAAACCTACATGACTGCATCGGTTGTAAAGACTTTTCAATCCGTATTTGAAAATGTGGATGTGATCCCCCTGTTTTCCCCTGAAACCGGCGCCGCATTCGGAAACATGATCATCGTGGCGTACGATGGCAGGCCTTGGAGTCCGGACTGGAACATGATCAGATCCTTTCCGGCCCATCCTCTGGCCAGGAAACAGCTGATGACACCCCTCATCTCGCCGCCGAGAATACCTGTCCACCCTGATGCGATAATCCTTACCGACAACTACAACCCCGTGGATTTCTATGACAGCTGGATCAGGGAGTCTGTCCGCCGCAACATACAGATGGATACCGATTGGGATCTTCTCACCGGCTCCTGACCGGGATCCCGGGTTGATTCCAAGCAAGAAGAACGCTGCCTGCCCGTCAGTTCTTCCTCTCCCCGCCCTGGACCACGGCCAGTGTATAGTTATCCGGATCCAGGTACCTGACCGCCGCGGCCTGCACCTGCTCCGCGGTTACCGACAGGATCCGGTTTTCGAAGGCGAGGGCCTTTTCGAGCTCCTGGCCGTAAAGAACAGGGAAAAACAGCTCGTCGGCCCGCGATTGCAGCGTCTGGAGCTCGATCATGTGGTTCCCGACGAGGTACCTCCCGGCCCGGTCGATCTCATCGTCCGATGCCGGTTCCTCCCTCAGCAGGAGGACCTGCCGCAGGAACCCCTCCACAGCCTCCGCCTCCCGATCGGGACTGACCCCGATCCCGAAGGCGATGAAACCCGGATCGATCCCGGGAGCCACGAAGGAAAAAACGCTGTAGGCGAGCCCTTCCTCGTCACGAAGCCGCGTAAACAGGCGCCCTCCCTGACCAGCGAGCACGGCATTGAGCACTTCCAGGGTATCAAGGTCGTTATCCTTGAGAGTGGGGCCAGGGTACCCGAGGATGACATGAGTCTGGGTCTTGTCTCTCCTGTCCACCCTGTCGGAGACCACCCCCGGGGAGCGGACTTCAACGGGAAGAGGACCCGGGTCGTGGGGTTCTCCGCTCATATTCCCGAAGTTATCCTCGACCAGCCGGTAGGCCTCCGCGACCGTGATATCGCCGGTCACCGAGATGACCATCCCCTCGGGCTGCACCACTGCCCGGTAGAGGGCACTGATATCCTGACCGGTAAGACCGGCAACCGTCTCCTCGGTGCCCATGACCGGGAAACGGTACGGATGTTCCCGGAAAAGGGTCCGGCGAAAAAGGTCCAGGGAAAAGGAGGTCATATCGTCTTTCCGGGCACGGATGCCGCTGATAATCCTTTCGCGGAACAGCTCGACCTCGTTCCGGGGGAATACTGCCCGGGTGAGGACTTCCCTGACGAGAGAAAACCCGACGCCCGCGTCCCTCGCGAGGAACTTCCCCGTGACGCCGAAGCTGTTTCTTCCTGAGAACCCGCCCAGGGTGGCGGACATCCCATCCAGCTTTCTGGCCATCTCCTGGGCCGTGTACCCCTCGGTACCCCTGGTCAGCAGGTGCGCCATCAGGTTGAATATCCCCTGGTTTTTTTCGGTCTCGTAGCGGCTTCCGCCAAGGACACCCGCCCGGACGGCGACGAGAGGCAGGCTGTGGTCCTCCCGGACCGTGAGGACGATCCCGTTGGGCAGGGTGCTCCTGTAGACAGGGACTCTTTCCGGGTCTGCCTGAACCTCGTCCGGCTTGAGGGTATCAGCCAGGAGACGGCGGATATCCTCCTCACCGGGCCTGGAACCCGCAACCTTCGTCATAAAACCCACCGCGGCCGTATCAGGTCTGAACACCCGGCGGGCCGCGGCGCGGATATCGCCCGGGTCGACGGACTGGAGGCGGGAATAGTACCTGTCGTTGAACCGGACATCGCCCAGGGTCAAGGCCTGGTAGCCGATCTCTCTCGCCAGCCCTTCCACCGTCTCCCTGGAAAAAAGCTTGTCGTTCACCACCTGGTCCCTGGCGCGGTCCAGTTCTTCCTCACTGACCATCTCTGTCTGAAGTTGTGCGAGCTCACTGATGATCCCCTCCAG
Organism: bacterium; assembly: GCA_029210545.1. Classification (NCBI taxonomy): domain Bacteria; species bacterium. The sequence continues at coordinate 11,778 of JARGFV010000013.1, read as the reverse complement.
GGCATCGCCGACACGGTCCTGGCCCGAGGCGGCGCCCAGGACGAAAATGCCCGGATCCCTGGGGGTATAGGCGTAGGCCCAGGCGCTGTGGACGATCCCTTCGTCCCTGAGCCGGACAGGAAAGCGGGAACTGCGCCCGGTGGACAGGATGGCCGCCAGAAGATCCAGGACAGGGGTCTCGGGATCGGTGAGGTTTCCGATGGGGAAGGTGACTGCCAGCCGCGCCGGCTCGGTGTCCATGGTGATCCCGAAGGTCCTGAGACCGTCCCGGGCTGGTTCAAGCACTTCCTTGCGGCGGCCCACTCCGGGAAGGTCCCGGCCGGGAAGAGCCTCTCCGAAATGGCGGTTTGCCAGCTCGAACACATGTTCGGCCCGGACTCCGCCCACGACCACCAGTTTCATATTGTCAGCCCCGTACCAGCCCTGGTGGAACCTGACCATATCTGAACGCGAGACGCTGCCCACCGATTCGGGAGTGCCGATAACGGTCCTGCCGTAGGGGTGGACCTTGTAGGCCGCTTTTAACATCTCTTCGGAAAAGACCCTGGAAGGGTTGTCTTTTCCCCTGTGGATTTCCTCGACGACGACCAGTTTTTCCCGCTTCAGCTCACCAGCATCGAAGGTGGGATTTTGCACAGCGTCGGCAAGCACGTCCATGGCCGTATCGAAATAATTCCTGGCGATGGTGATATGGTAAACGGTGTGGTCCATTGAGGTGTAGGCGTTGATCCCGCCTCCCGCAGCCTCAACGGTCCGGGCGATCTCGCCGACGCCCCGGCGCGTGGTGCCCTTGAACAGCATATGCTCGAAAAGGTGGGCGATCCCCTCCTTCCCCTCGGGTTCGTCACGGCTTCCAACACCGACCCAGACCTGGAGTTCCACCACCTTCTGGGTCGGCTCTTCCCGGACCAGCACTTCAAACCCGTTGGGGAGAGTGCGGGACAGGGTCTCCCCCCGGTCCACGAAGGCAAAGGAAGTAGAAAGTGGAAAGAGGAAAGTGTGAAGGAAAAGCAGAAAGCAAAGGCAAACCAGGGAATGTCTCCGGGATCTGGTAGTTTGTTTTTTCATGATCGGGAATAACTCCAGTTTTGAGGTTTGATTATCAAGGGCATGAGTAAAAATTTAACCACGAGAGGAGAAAAGGGGAAGGGGGAAGAGCAGGCGCGGGGACACGGAGACGCGGAGAATTTTCGGTTCTTCCGGTTAATGCGTAGCTGTGTGGTGTCACTGCAAGGCCCTTAAAAGCGATCACCACCTGGCGCACCAGAGATCACAGAGGAAAGCAACGATCCTTCCCCTCACCTGACCTTTCCCATTCGGGAAAGGGATTTCTCCAATGAACTAAAAAATGAGGTCAATTGGGCGCAAAAGATAATCTCACATGCAAAACCAGATTCTGTTTCACGGTCTTTCCCCGCGTCCCCGTGTCTCCGCGTCACCGTGTCTGGGGGCTTCCCGCGCACCTATACCAGGATGTGCCCGCGAACAGTTCCCCCAGTTCTGTCGCCTTCCCCGCCGAAAAGTCACCGATCCCGTTACCGCCCTCCCCCACATGCGCCGTCAGGATCCCGAGCTGACGGGCGGCCTGAACGTTGGCCGGGATATCGTCCACGAACAGGGTTTCACCGGGTTCGGCTCCCAGACGTCCGACAGCGGACGCAAAGGCCTGTTTGTCCGGTTTGCCGAGGTATCCAGTATCCGCCAGGTCGATGATGCCCTCGAAGTGGAAGCCGACACCCAGGGCGGCAAGGACCCTGGCCGCGTGAGCCGCGGACGCGTTGGTGAAAATGAATTTTGGAAGTTCGATGGCTCCGAGGAATCGGGACAACCCTTCGTCCGGGTCGAGCATCTCCTCAACGGGCACATCGTGGACGTACTCCATGTATTCACCCGGGTCCACCCCATGATGCCGCTTGAGCCCGCCCAGGGTCGTACCGTAACGGTCGATGTACTCCCGCCTCAGGGAACTCACCTCGCTCCCGGGACGGTCTGTCCATCGGGCGACGTAGCTGTCGATTCTCTCGTTTATCCGGTCGAAAACCCCTTTTTCTCTCGGATAGAGCGTGTTGTCGAGATCGAAAAGAATTCCTCTCACCCGGTTTAACCTGCCGAATGTGTCATTATTCATTTTTTTACCTCTGAACAGTATCGCTGCCAGATCTTTCGATCTCAAATCTCACATCTCACATCTCAAAAAGCTAATCCACCACAGGGTAACAGCCTTCGCCAAGGCTACGGCTGTCAGACACAGGGTTTCACAGGGTCAACCTTGACAGGGTCGCAAAAAGTCCAATCCGGGACTTTCGGTTCATCCGGTTAATGAATACCTGTGCGGCGTCACACCCAAACCCGGAAGAGCGTTCACCACCCGTTCGTCACAACAGACATGTGACTCACTGGAGGCACGGAGAGAGGCGGAGAAAACCTGAAAACAGAGTTACTCGCCGCACGGTTCCGCTGTCCTGAAGAGCTATCTCACACAAAGACGCTAAGAAAACATTTTGTCGATCAGTCCATTCCCCCTCACCAAAGCTGATCGGGGTCCTGGCATATCGGGATTAAAGTTCACTTTTATCCCGGCCCCCAGGACCCAACAGCTGATTTCCAGAAAATCCCTCTCCCAAAGGAGAGGACAGGTGAGGGGGGGCGCCTTCCTCCGATTTTCTCCGTGTCTCCGTGGTCGATGCTCTTAAGGACCTTTACGGCATACGCCTGAGCTTTCCGCTGACAGCTTGTTCATGATATTATAACCCCTATCCATCAGGCAACCGGACGAAGGGAGGGAACATGGGCGAGATGACCGAGATGATGTGGATGACCATGGAGGATATTCGCGGGATGCAGCACACGGGGGCTCCGGTCATCGTGCCCTTCGGGACCGTGGAGCAACATGGGTCGCATCTGCCCTTATCCACCGACACGCTGCAGGCTTACAGCATCGCGGTACGGGCCGCTTCATCAACGGGGGCCCTCGTAACTCCCCCGGTCCACTACGGCCAGTGCAGCAGCACCAGGAACCACCCCGGGACCATAACGATCTCGGGAGACACTTTGAGGTTTTTGGCAGCGGATATCATCCGCTCCCTGGCCGGACAAGGTTTTATCCACATCGTTCTTTTCTCCGGTCACGCCGGCCGCATCCACATGGCGGCCCTTCGGGAAGCCGCAGAATCGTGCATCCGGGAAGAGCCCGGGCTCAGACTGGCGGTGATCTGCGACCTGGATCTCGTAAAAGAGGTCTCGGCGGACCTGCTGGCCACCCCGGGGGACGGCCACGCGGGAGAGATCGAGACCTCGAGGATGATGCATCTTTATCCGGACCGGGTAAGGGAGCCTCCTCCCGAAGAGTACCCTGATTTTCCTCCCGGACACGTGGTACCCGATCCGGAGCGTTACTGGCCAGGGGGTGTGTGGGGGAACCCCCGCGCCGCGGATGGAGACAAGGGAAGGCTCATCGTGGAAAGGTCGGCGGAGGCTTTAGTTCGAATCGTGGAATCATTGAAATAGAGATTTCACGATTCGAACGTCAGACGCGGAGACACGGAGCAGGGGGGATACGGGGACACGGAGTTGAAAAGCTTTATTCCATTGCAAGTCCCCAGCCTGTGGGGGATGCAGCGACCTCGAATTGAAATACTGGCCTCAGGCCGGCTCGTCATTTCGGAAATGAACGCTTAAGCGACATTATCTGAAATCCAGTCTTTTTTGGGGATATGGCTTCATAAATAACGACAGCCGTCGTTGCGAGCCGTGAGCCTTCAAAAGCCCCGCATAGAATGAAGTACAGGGCTAATAAACCACAGCGCGGTCGCATTGCAGACCGCTTCACAGGATTTCACGGGAATAAAACCATTGTTTCCTCTTTGAGGTATTTACCCTGTGTCACCCAGTGGTACAGCCTGCGGGTGGCTGTACTGTGGTTAACCCGCTTTTACCGCTTTTCCACGGAACCTGTGATCATGGATTCCGGATCGCGGCGCTGCCGCGTCCGGAATGACGATCTTCCCCCGTGTCCCCGCGTTTCCGTGCTTGCCACGCCGAATTGTCACGTCGAAGCTCAAAGAGCGTAGACGGAAGCTTCAGCGAAGGCGGGTCACCGTGTCTGGTCTTCCCCCGTGTCCTGGCAACAGCCCCTACCACCAGGCCCTTGCCTCACATGCAATGATCTCGGCATCAGTCAAGAGATTGGACCTGGGTGTATACCGGGAACGCAGCTCCCAATCCCCTTCGGGTTTCGAGACTCCCAGGAAAAAGTTGGGACGAAAACATTCCAGGTATCCGGGCGGAGGTTTTCGGGCGTGAGCCATCATTTTCTCCCCATTCACAAGATCCAGGGGCGATCGGGCAACAACTCCATCGGTGAGCCCCAATTTGTCGATGATCGCCACTTCCGGGAAGGTCCATCCCACCGTTCCAATCGCCATCGTTGCCAGAACGTTACGGTCTTCCCAACTGGCTTTTTTTCCCTCGGCGCGGGTGGGGAACTGGCTCTCCATCCAGAGGAAAAACACCTTGTGTTCCTGGTGGCGCATGCAGACGTAATGACGGATCAACCATTCCTGCCAACTATCCCAGGCCCTCACAGCGGGTCTTATGGGGTATGGAAATTTATGGGCGATGGGGATGACCATCATTTGTGTGTCTTTCCGGGTGGTGAGATCCTTCGTTTCCCGCCAGTGGGTCCACGGAATGGGGTAAGACAGGATTACTATCAGCGATAAGAGCGCAAGCACCAACGTGGCCCTGTGACTCAATCTCGCCACAGTCCAGGCAGCAAGGATGAAACCGAGGGGAATAAGATGACTGTAAACGCGGTACTCAAAATGATCTCCCCCGATGGCAAAGGTGTAGTAGGAGAAGTGAGCGAGGAGAGTGCCCAATACCAGCCCTTTTTCATCCAGCAACAAATGTAGAGAAAGGGTAACTTTTCTCCCACTTCGGACCTCTTTTTTTATCCGATGGAGGGACAAGGCCAGCACCAGGCAAAGAAGGATCACCAGGAACCAGAAACCGTTTTCCAGGAGAAAACTTCCCAGATATCGAACTCCGCTCTCCGGCCAGAATGAGTCAGACTTTGCATAATAGGTATTGGGAAGCCATGTTCCGTAAGTGAACTGGCGCCAGACCATATGTAGCGGAACCGCTGCCAGAACCGGGATCGCCAGATGAATATGGACTCTTTTTTCAGCAGACAGATATAGCTTGACCAGGATGACGAAGGTCGCCAGCCAGGCCAGGTATCCATCGGGTCGAGCGAGAGCGGCCAGGGAGGCCGCCAGAGTGAACCGGAACACCCATCCGGAGGTTCTCTTCAGAGGGTCAGTTAACCCCTCATAGACCCACCAGATCAGGAGAAAATTGAAAAGGGCCGTTTCCAGTCCGGAGGAAAGCCAGGTCAGAAAAGTCCGGTTTGTGACAGTCCCGAGGAGGACCAGGGCAAGGAGGGGGGTCCTGGCCCCCTCGAGTTTACGGGGGAGGTTCATGCGGAGCATGAACAGCCAGACCAAACCCAAAGTACCAAGGCCAAAAAGGAGGGCGAGAATGTTCGATGACCTGGGCGGCTCGACACCGAAGAGATCCCAGACCACCTTCAAGATGGTCACCCACAGGAAGCTGGTGTACCCCTCTATCGGTTTAAAAGGTGGCGGATTCCAGGTTAGTCCCCAACCCGAACGAGCGTTCGAAACGTAACGAAAGGCGATGTGCGCATCGTCTGTTAAAAAGAAAAAAAGCTTCCAACCGACTACGGCAGCGGTAAGCGCAGCTACCAGGATAACAACAGATAAAACTGACATGTGCCGCTTTCGAAGCCATGGATGATCTACAACCAGAGACTTTAGAGAGGTCAGCCTGGAGTTGATCATCCCGGCACAACACGGGTCTTCATGCTACCGACCTCCTCACCTTGACTCTCGCTTCATGGCAGAGATCAAGATAGCCCCCGCCACCACCACGTTAAGGGAATCCACGCCCCGGGCCATCGGAACCCCGACGGCTTTGCCCCGTTCCCGCACCCAGTCGGACGTCCCGGCTCCCTCGTTGCCAAGTGCAAGGACCGATCTGTCCGGATACCGGACCTTTCGATAATCCTCCCCCCCCCTCTCGGCGAAAAAGAGGGAAAAACCGCGGGCCAGCAGGGAATCGATATCACCGGGGCTGACTCCCTCGAAAAGGGGCAGGTGAAACACTCCTCCGGCTGAAGCCCTGACCGCTTTCCGGCTGAAAGGGTCAGCCGTTCCGGGACCGAGCAGGACTCCCGCCAAGCCCAGGGCCCAGGCCGTGCGGATCAAGGTCCCCACGTTCCCGGGTTCCTGAACCGCGTCCAGGAAGAAAAGGTTCACAGGCTTCCCTTGTCCGGGCAGGTCATCGATCCCGGCCGAAGCGGGGATCCCGGCAACTCCAAGAAGGCCGGTGCCGGCACGCACATCGGACAGTTCCTCGAAACTCCCCCCATCCAGGACATAAAGGGGCAGATCGGCCATCACCCCGTGCTGCCCGGCCAGAGCCGCGCGATCTTTTCCAGATAATTTATCGGCTGTCACCAGGTACTTGAGCCGGTTCGAGCGGAAAGCCTCAGTCAGGGCTCTTTCACCCTCGACGAGACACAGCCCTCTTCTTTTTCTTACCTTCGCGGAGGTAAGGGAACGGAGAATCCGCAGTTTTTCACGACTGAGTTCAGGCAGCGGCACGGTCAAGGCCTCCTTGTGTATTATACTTTTCAAATATTCTGATTTAGCATTGACAGCACCTGCCTTGGAGGTTACTATCAACTTGGAGGTTAGTCGACAGGATTCAGCCTCCAGATCATATTTCCCAGGATAATAACACAACAAGTTCCCTGACAATGGAGCAGAACCATAATTTTAGGGATTGCCATAAAGGAGGAGGACCATGACCGATAGCAAGAATGTGGTTGAACTCAGTGACGCCAACTTCGAGGAAGAAGTCCTTAAATCAGACAAACCCGTCCTGGTCGATTTCTGGGCCGTTTGGTGCGCTCCGTGCCGCATGATCGCTCCCGTCATCGAGGAGATCGCCGACACCTTTGGCTCAAAAATCAAGGTGGGCAAGGTGAACGTTGACGACAACTCGAAAACCCCTAACCAGTACGGGATCCGCAGCATCCCCACCGTCCTGCTGTTCAAGGGCGGGGAGGTGGTCGAGCAGGTCATCGGAGCCAACGCCGCCGAGATCAAGAAGATCGTCGAGCAGAGCATCTGACCACCTTTCACCATGAATCGGCACGACATGGCAACTTACTCGATATACGAACTGAAATGCAGGGAGTGCAACCTGCTGTATGCCCAGATGATCCTGGACCGGGAGGAGCATCTGCCCATACCGTGCCCCTCCTGCGACGCAGATCTCGAAAAAACGCGGAAGTTGACGGGGACCGAGCTACTCGCCTGCGGCATAACAGCCGGCGGAGGGTGATGAGAGATCTGCCGGCGGTTCGCCGGTAAAAAAAATCAAACCCCGCATCAAAAAACGCGGGGTTTGTCAGTGATCTGGGCGGCCAATGGCCGCCCTTTTTCATGCGAAATGGTCCCGATCTGATCGATCACTCTCCAGGATGGATGCACTCGACGGGACAGACGGCGGCGCAGTCGCCGCAGTCGGTACAGGTCTCGGCATCGATCACGTAGATGTCACCTTCGCTGATAGCCTCAACGGGGCACTCATCGACACAGCTTCCACAGGCGGTACACTCATCAGTGATCACGTAAGCCAAGGCGTTCACCTCCTTCAGGGGTTCCAGACATAATAGGCGGAGTTTGTGCGGCTCTTCCAATATTAGAGACAGAGGTTCATTACCCGCCTGTCTGGTAAAAGTCAACCCATAAAATCGGAGGGCAAATGCCCTCCGATTTTGTGGCGTAACCTGAATTTATTAGCGGAAATGGAGTCTTTGGGAAATCCTGTCTATCTATATTTTTGCCTGATAAACGCGACAAAAATATAGCAGGCGTGGGGTTTCCAGACACGCCGCTAGCTGCACTTCGAGTATCCGCAGGAGTGGCAGGTGGCGCACCCTTCCGCAAACTCCAGAGTTCCGCTACAGTCGGGGCACAACCGTCCCATGGAGGCGATCATATTGTCCATGGCCGGGCCCGCTTTCCTGCCTGGGGCGGGGAACTCGACTACCTTGGGCGGCTGTTCGCCGCCCCGTTCCCGGCGGATCTCCACGTACTGCCTGAGTGCCTTGGCGATGGCGTCGGAGCAGGAAAGGACCATCTCCCCGTTCTGCCACAGTGGAGAGGGGCACCGGATACCCGAGAGCTGCTTTAAAATGGCATCGGCTTCAATCCCAGACCTCAGAGCCAGGGAGACCATGCGGCTCACCGATTCGGACTGGGATGCCGCGCACCCGCCAGCCTTGCCCATCTGTGTGAAAACCTCGCAAAGACCTTTCTCATCCTCGTTGATGGTGACATACAGGTTTCCGCAGCCTGTCTTCATCTTGATGGTCATCCCCTGGGTCAGGGAAGGCCTTGGGCGCGGGGTAGGCATGATCATACCGTGATCGCCGGCGGCAGCGGCAGCCTGACCCTTTCGTGTGCCGATAGACAGGACCTGTTCGTCCCGGCTGCCGTCGCGATAGACCGTGACTCCCTTGCACCCGAGCTCATAGGCGAGGAGGTAAACCTCCTCGATATCGTTCCTTGTCGCCTCGTGGGGGAAGTTAACGGTCTTGGACACGGCGTTGTCGGTAAATTTCTGGAAGGCGGCCTGCATGCGAATGTGCCACTCGGGGTTTATATCGTGAGATGTCACGAAGACCTTCTTTACCCAGTCCGGGATGCCCGGGATGTGCTGAAGGGAACCCTCCCGGGCGATCTGATCCATGAGCTCATCACTGTAGAACCCTTCCCGCCTCGCCACTTCCTTGAAGTAGGGATGGACCTCAACAAGGCGCTGGTTATCCAGGACGTTCCGCTGAAAAGCGATGGCAAAGAGCGGCTCGATCCCGCTGGTGGTGTTAGCGATGATGCTGATGGTCCCTGTGGGAGCGATGGTGGTCACGGTGGCGTTCCTGACCGGCGGCCGCCCGGGAACATCGAACACGCTGCCCTCGTGGGCGGGAAAAGGACCTCTCTCGGCTGCGAGCTGGCTGGACGACTCGACGCCCTTCTGGTGGACAAAGCCCATCACCTTCTCGGCGAGAGCGACTGCCTCTTCCGAGTTGTAGGGGATCCCCAGCCGGAAAAGGAGGTCGGCCCACCCCATGATACCGAGGCCGATCTTGCGGTTCTTCCTGGTCATCTCCTCGATCTGTTCGAGGGGGTACCGGTTCATCTCGATGACGTTATCCAGGAACCGGACCGAGTGGGTGACTACCTGGGCGAGTTTATCGTAATCGATGGATACGCGGCTGCCGTCGTACTTGAGGGTCCGTGAGAGGTTGATCGATCCGAGGTTGCACGACTCGTAGGGGAGAAGCGGTTGTTCGCCGCAGTTGTGAACGTAAAGTCCGTTGGCGTCGAAGGCGTTGACACCCGGCACCTGAACGTCGTAGACCTCTTCCACCCCTTCCGGTACAACCGAATCAACGGTTGCGAGGAACCTTTCCCTGTTCATCCGCCTCCTGAAGGAGCTAACGAGGGCTTTGAGCCGTGCCCTCTTGACATCATCGTTGAACCCGACCCGCTCCTCGAAAATGGCCACGTTCTCACGGGTAATGACGAGTTCATGCTGTGCTTTCGTCGGGTATTCGGCGGTCGAACCGCGTCCATCGGGAAAGAGCGTTTTTCCCGCAGGCCGCCTTTCACGATAAATGACGCTGACGATACCCAGGCGCATCAGCATGCGCTGCACCGCTTCGAGGAGGGGGAGGTCGCTCTGTGCGAGGCGGACGCTGACGCCCTTCTCAATGTTTCCCTGGACTGAACCGTCGGCGTCGAAAAGGCCGCCCAGGAACCCCCCGTAGAAGAGGGAGGAGCACTTCTCCAGTTCAGGGGTGATCATCTTACATCCAGGCTTTAAGCCCAGTTCCAGAGCGACGCTGCGGACGGAGGCCAGACTCATGCGATACACCTCCCGCCCGGAGATCTTCTGCCAACCCATGAAGTCCGCGCGATGAGGAAGGGTGGCGGCGGCCTCCAGGGCGGCGGCCATGACGCCGGCCGATCCGGCAGGCAGCAGGGTGTCACCGTTCACGACGCGCTCCGGACACCAGACGGAGATCACGGCCTTGTCCCGCTTCAGCGTGCCGTCGCCGACGAGAAGGCCGAGGAGATACCCCTCAGCTCGGCCGAACCTCCCGTTCCACCCCGAGCACCTTCGATGGTCGTGCAGGACGATGCGGTCGCCAGGTTCGAGGGACGAGGCGGGCGTCCACTCTCTGGCGATACTGTAACGCGAAACGGACACCGCCTGAAGGACGGGGTGGTCACCGGTGATGCGCAAGTGATGCCCTTCCTTCGTGGTCAGGCGGAAAACCTGTTTCCTTCCAGTGGCGAAAAAACCCCGGCCGGTGGTGGGGAAGGGCTGACCATTAACGATGACCTCAAAACCGCTACCCAGAAGGTTCCGCACCTGCCGCGGTCCATCGGTCGTCATGACGAACGAGTCTCCCGTGACGCACGGGTTGGTGCTCTCCATCTCCCCGAGGGCCGGCGTCGGGTTGTCCCGGTTGACCCTGTCCAGAAAGATGATGCCGGGCTCGCCGTTCTGGTGAGCCTTCTCGACGACGAGCTGGAAAACTTCCCTGGCCCTGAGGTGCATGGCCTCTTCCCCCGTCCGGGGGTTGATGAGGGGATACTCCTCGTCGTCGGCCACCGCCTTCATGAACTCCTCGGTGAGCCCCACGGAAATGTTGAAGTTGTTGAGCTGGTCGTTCTCTTCCTTGCAACGGATGAAGTTCAGGATATCCGGATGGTCGATGCGAAGGATCCCCATGTTGGCCCCGCGGCGGGTGCCCCCCTGCTTGATGACCTCGGTGGCCTGGTTGAAGACCTTCATGAAGGAGATGGGACCGGAGGAGACCCCTGATGTGGATCTGACCACGTCCCTGCCGGGGCGCAGCCGGCTGAAGGAAAAACCCGTACCGCCGCCGCTCTTGTGGATCATGGCCGTGTGCTTGACAGCATCGAAGATGCTCTCCATGGAATCGCCCACAGGGAGAACGAAACAGGCGGAAAGCTGCTGCAGTTCCCTGCCGGCGTTCATGAGGGTCGGCGAGTTGGGCATAAAAGACAGGGAGGACATGAGGTTGAAATACAGATCGGCGGTCCGGGCCACTTTCTCGTCGCTGCCCCCGAACTTTTTTTCGGCCTGGGCGATGTTCCCGGCCACCCTCCTGAAAAGGTCCTCTGGCTCCTCGAGAAGGTTCCCCTCCCCATCCCTTTTCAGGTAACGCTTGGCCAGAACGACTTTCGCGTTTTCCGACAGCTCCGCTGATGCCAGGCTGGAACCGAAGTTGAGGTTTTCCTGCCCCTCGACGGCACCCCGACCGGCACTTTCCGACTTGCTCACGGTCATTCTATCCTCCGAAAACTCGTTGATTTATAAACGGAATAGGAAGGGAAGGCTCCCATATCTTGTACTTCCAACGCAAGATAGCACAACATATTGTTGGGTACAAGAGGTATTTGGGGAACCGTTCACTGTTCAATGTTTACGGTTCAACTGGATGGATACAATCGCTTTGATACCCCTAACGCGATATTTCCCTGGGACGCTGGTTTCGGACTTTTAACTGTGACAGGGTCGCAAAAAGTCCAATCCGGGACTTTTCGCTCCACGGAAAGGGAAAAGCGTGGTTTTCCCTTTCCTTAC
>JARGFV010000012.1 GCA_029210545.1 bacterium | reverse complement strand
TTTGCGAAGTCATCAACTTTATTTGCCACACAGTTAGCTGACATCTCATTTGCATCATGAATAATGCGGGCTAGCCAGGAGCCTGGCCTGCCCGTCGTAGCTGAAAGCGAAGCCGGGTGCCATCCCAGCGAAAAAAGCAATAAAGTCAGTCGAGATTCCGGGGGTTCACTTACTATCCAGTTTTTCCAGCATCTCCGACAGTTCAGCAGCCAGCGTCGGCGCTGTCCCTTTCAGCCCCTCGATGTGTGCCGCTGCCCCGTCCCTGTTCCCTTCCAGGTGAGCCGCGAGGACGATCCCACGGTGGACCAGGGGATCTGAAGGATCGACTGCAAGAGCCGCCCGGTAAACAGCCCCCGCCTCCCTGGGCTTGCCCTGCCCCAGGAAAGCGCGGCCCAGCCCGAAGTAAGGGACGATCTGCCCCGGATGACCTTCCATGGCCTTGAGGTACATTTCTCCAGCCTCCGGGAATCGCACCAGCTTCTCGAGGGAGCGTCCCAGCCCCATAAGGGCATCGAGGTGGTCCGGATCGACCAGCAGAACTTTCCGATACGCTTCGGCGCTCTCATCGTACCGGCCCAGGCGGGAAAGAAGGTTACCGGCGTGGATACCGGGCATCGGATCAGCCGGGTCCAGCTCGGTCGCCCTGTTATAGGCGTCGAGGGCCTCCCCGCTGCGGCCCAGGACATCAAGGGCCACTCCCGTGTTGGCCCAGAGCCGCTGGTCTTCGGGAGACAGCTTCCTCGCCGCTGACAGAACAGTGAGGGCCCGCTCGTGTTCGTCGAGCTTCATGTAGGTGGAGGCCAGGTTGAGCATGGCTTCGATGTAGGTGGGCTGGAGCCGGATGGCCTCCAGGAAGGCCTCGATGCCTTCCCGCGGCCGGCCCGCCTCCACAAGGGCGATGCCCAGGTTAAAGTGCATGTTGGGCACGGAACCCTTTCCAGACTCAACGGCGTGGCCAAACAGTGTCACTTCGTCCCGCCACCTGCCGGAATGAAGGACGGCACCCAGAGCCAGCAGCAGCAGGAGAACCGATAAGGCTGCCCTGTAAAGGTCCCGGACCGTCACCCGGGACCGGAGGATGTCCAGGGCAAGACCGACGGCGAGGGCCGCGCCCACCGACGGCAGGTAGCAGAACCTTTCGGCGATAACGGAAAGCCCCAGGCCCACCACCCCCGACACCGGTGCCAGGAACGCCAGGACCCAGCCAAAGGCAAGGAACCCTGCGTGGTGATGTTTTTTGCCGGCGAGGGAAAAGCACAGGGCGGCAAACCCCGCGAAGGCAAGGATGGACAAAGCGCTGAACTCCATGGGGACCGGTGGGTAGTAGACGGCAAGGGGCCATGGGAAGAGAATCAGCCGCAGGTAGGAGGCGACGTTGACCGCCGCCTCCCCTGCCATGGCCGCAAACCCGCCTCCCGCACCTGTGGCTGTAGAGGACCATCCCGGCCCGAATCCGATATCCAGAAGGGAGAGCCTCGTAAAGATCACGATCCCCAGGATCACGAACCACCCGGCGATCCACGGCAGGTCCCTGGCAACCCTCGACGCCTCCCTTTCATCGGGGGAGGTCCTGAAGACCAGGACCCATGAAACGGCCACCGCCGGGAGGACGAAAGCGATCTCCTTGGCCAGGCAGGCCAGGGCGAAGGAGGCCATCCCGGCCACGTACGGGACCCAGCGCCACGGATCCTTACGCGACCTCAGCCAGAGGATCGCTGTTATAAGAACAAAAAGGGCCGCCAGGAGATCGGTCCGCCCCGAGACGAAGGCCACCGATTCGGCATGGACCGGATGGACGGCAAAAATGAGGCTGCCGAAAAGGGCCGCCATCCCCCCGGGGACGAGCAGTTTGATCAGGATAAACACGAGTACGGTGTTCACACCGTGAAGCCCGACGTTCACCAGGTGATACCGGAAGGGGGAGGGCTCTCCCACCGGATCGTTGATCCACATGGACAGGAACGACACGGGGCGGTAGTAGCCGGAACTGTCGGTGGGGTCGTCGGGGCGGGCGATAAATTGTGTGGTCAAAAGCCCGGCAGGCCCCGCCTCCCGGATCACCTCGTGGGCATAGTGGATGATGTGGATGTCGTCCCAGACAAGATCATGCCCCAGGGTGCCTGAAAAAACGAGGACAGCCGCCAGGAAAACGGTAACGAGGGGCAGCAGCTCCGTGTCCCTGTATTTCCCTGATACCGCTGTCCACCGGGACCTGGCCATCACCGGCTCCTCCCTGTGGCCATTCTGACCTTCACGGCCAGCTCCGGATCCGAGACATCGAGCCCCCGGATGAGGCGGTCCGCTTCAAACCCCTTTCCCGAAACCCGGTACGCATGGATCAGCCCCGTCCACGCCGGAACAAGGGACGGGTCGGTGGCAAGGGCCGTCTGAAAGGCGTGTACGGCCATGGAAGGCCGGCCCGTGTCAAGGAGAAGCCCGCCAAGTTTCATCGCCGCCCGCGCGTTTGCCGGAGCCACCTCCAGGGCCTTCAATAGAGCCCCCTGGGCCAGGTCGGGTTTACCCAGGGCCATGTAGGACTCGCCGAGACCTTCGTACGCCACGGACAGGTCCGGTTCACGGGCGGCCGCTTCACCGAAAAGCCGGGCCGCCTCACCGTGATCCCCCTTTCCCGCGGATATGAGGGCCAGGGCGACGAGGGGCATGCCCGACGAGGGGCCGGAAACCGCCGCCCGTTCGTAGGAGCTGACGGCTTCCCCGGTCCGGCCCAGGGCCGCCAGAACGTTTCCCATGTTCAGGGCCGCCTCCCAGTCGTCCGGTTTCAGGTCCAGCAGTTTTTCGAAGTCGGCCAGCGCTTCCGCGCTTCGGCCCATCCTGGATGAAAGGTTCCCGCGGTTGAACAGGGCCTTGTCCCATTCGGGAACAAGCTCCAGGGCACTGTTGTAAGCCTCCATGGCTTCCTCGTACTGCCCCTCGCGGGCGAGGACCACTCCCAGGTTCAGATACGGAGTGGCGTAGGCGGGATTACTCCCCAGGACATGCCGGTAGATCCGGACTTCATCCGTCCAGGGAAGGGTGTGGAAAACGGTCCAGGAGGCCAGGAGAAAGACCCCGGTTGTCAATAACTTTTTCACTGCCATCCGTTTTCGCTGTTTCTCGGCCAGACCTGCCGCCAGGATCCCCGCGATCAGGCAGATACCTGCCGAGGGTATGTACGCATACCGTTCAGCCGCCACCACCTGCCCCAGGTTGAAAAATCCAAGGACGGGGAAGGTAAAAACCGCCCACCACGTGATCCCCATAGCTGCTATGTGGCGCCTTTTACGGAAAGCCGCTCCGACAGCGGCGATAAAAAGGGCCGCACCGAGAAAGGTGGTTCCTCCAAGGACAAGGTCGCTTCCCGCCCAGTGGGACCGGATAGGGAACGGGTAAACCGCCAACCGCATGTTTACCAGGAGGATCTTCAGGCTGGTCCAGAAGTTCGCGTCCGGCCACAGAGCGCCCGCTTTGACGGTTCGTACCCCGTTGTCCGCCTCCCGGGCGAAGACTGCCGCTCTTGCCAGCAGCGCCCCACCGGCCGACGCCGCCAGGAAAACGGCGCCGACCACCTGTTGTCTGTTCGGCCGCCTCCACCGGAGCGCCTCCCAGCCCACGAGGGCGGCCGGGAGCATGAACGCCGTCTCCTTGGTGAAACAGGCGAGCAGGAACGAAAGGGCAGCCGCCATCCAGGACAGGAGAACCCTTTCCTGCCGATCCTCTGCAGGGGAGACCCACAGGATCGCGGCAGGAAGGATGAACATGAGGGCCATGAGGTCCATCCGGCTGGACACGGCCGATACGGCCTCCGCGTGGACGGGGTGGACCGCGAAGAGGAGCGCTCCCGCCAGGGCTCCTGGCCTGCTCCCCAGGATCAGGTTGAAGAGAAAAAAAACGAGGACAGCGTTGATCCCGTGGATCAGGACGTTAACGAGGTGGGAAAACCACGGGGAGCCGCCCGTCAGAACGACATCTCCCAGGAGGCTTCCCATCATCACCGGCCGGAAGTACCGTGCGCTCTGCACGGTTTGAACGAAGAAGCTGGTCGTGAAGAGCTGGGAGACCTTGCCGCCGGACAGGGCCTCATGGACCCTTGTCACGAGAGGTGGATCATCCCAGGTGTAATCGAAACCGAGGGTCACCGCAAAAGTCAGGACAGCCGCCAGGAAGATAACCACCGCAAGCCGGACCGTGGTGAAACGCTTTGACCGGGCTTCCCCGGGATGATCAACAGTGGTTAGGATGACCGGATCTCCTCCATGTGCACGCTGCGCTTCGCTCGGGTTTTGAGTTCAGGGTTTTGGGTTTTGGGTGCAAATCTCAAACGCCAAACATTCTTTGCGGGCCGCTTCCACATCCAGGGCGATCTGCCGGGAAAGTGTGTCGACATCGGGAAAGGGCCGCTGGTCCCTGAGCCGCCGGAAAAAGGCGATGGTCAGGGTCTGCCCGTAAAGGTCGCGGTCAAGGCCGATGAGATGGCCTTCCAGGGCGGCACGGGGACCGGAGCCGACAATACCGTGACCACCCTCGAAGGTCGGTGCCGGACCAACGGACAGGGCCGCGGGACCTGACGCCTCGCCGACCCTGTACCCGCCGGCGTAGACACCATGGGCCGGAACGAGCACCCCGTGGCAATCCAGGTTTACCGTGGGGAAACCCAGATCCCGACCCCGGCCCTCCCCCCGGATGACCGTGCCCCGCACAAAGTGGGGCCGGCCAAGAAGCCGGGCCACTTCGCCTACATCGCCCCGGGCAAGGGATTCCCGCACCCAGGTGCTGGACACAGGGCGGCCCTCTATCATAACGGGACCGACCCCTCTCACGGTTAACCCGGCCCCCTGGCCGAAACCGGAAAGCCATTCCATATCCCCGGAGCGTCCCCGGCCAAAGCGCCACCCCTTTCCCGCCACCAGTTCCCGGATGCCTATCCGTTCCACAAGCATGCGGGCGGCGAACTCTTCGGGGGACATGGAGGCAAGCTCCTGGTCGAAATCGAGGACGATGGCGGCTTCAAAACCCGTTTGCCGGGCGATGCCCAGCCGATCGTCCACCGTCATCAGGGGAGCGGGGGCCGCCCCGGGGTTAACAATCGTCAGCGGATGGGAGGCGAAGGTGAGGAGAACTGCGGGCAGGCCGAAAGCCCCGGCACGGGCCACGGCAGTGGCGAAAACCTCCTGGTGGCCGAGGTGAACGCCGTCGAAGTTGCCGACCGCCGCCACACAACCGTTGGGAAACAGCGTGGAATCGGGAAGGACGTTGACCACTTTCACCTCAACCATCCTCCTGACGGGAAACAGGTTCCCAGCTGCCGCCCGATTCCATGAAAAAGCCCACCGGGTCTGTATTACTTTCCTCGAGAAGTTTGCGGATGCGCTGCAGATCGCCGGGGTCAATGCGGATCGCCAATCCGCAGTCGCTGGAGATCCTCCTCGGTTTCATGACAGTCCTGTGCCTCACCCCGGCCTTTTCCAGCAAGCTCTCCGCTTTCAGAGTCAGGTGGGCGGTGGGGAAAACGACGACAAGGTCCTGGTCAGGCACCCCTCATCTCCTGCAGCTGCGTGACACCTTCCACGAGGGCCTGGACATCCTCTTCCGTATTGAAGACGCCGGGGCTGACCCTCACCGTGCCCTCGGGCCAGGTGCCCAGGGTCTTGTGGGAAAAGGGGGAGCAGTGAAGACCGACCCGAACGTGAATACCTTTCACCTCAGCGAGGAACGTGGCCACTTCGGCGGGATCCATATCGTCCAGCCTGAAGGAGAGGACAGCCAGCTGGCGGACGGGGTCGCAGGGACCGAAGAGATGCGCCCCCGGGATCGGGCTTAGCCCATCGATGAGGACCCTCATCAGGCGGGCCTCGTGCTGCCGGATCGTGTCCAGACCTTTTCCGGTGATAAATTCCACGGCCGCTCCAAGGGCGGCGATACCCGGGATATTGGGAGTGCCGCTTTCCAGGCGCGCCGGCAGCATCTCGGGCTGACGCCTCAGGGAGGAATGGCCGCCCGTTCCCCCCTCGACGATCGGCTCGAGCTCCACATCAGGACCTACATAGAGGAACCCCGTACCCGAGGAGCCGTAAAGGGCCTTGTGCCCGGGAGCGGCCAGCAGGTCGATCCCGTCCCGGGTAACATCGACAGGCAGGACACCGACGGTCTGGGCTGCGTCGGCAAGGAGCAGGGGTCTCCCCTCTCCCATGGCTCGCAGAGCCGGCCCGACCTCACTGACCGGCTGGATGGTCCCGGTGACGTTGGAGGCGTGGGTCATTACGACGAGGGCTGTTTCGGGCCTCACCGCCTCCAGGATGGCAGAGACCGTCACGGTTCCGTCTGTTCCAGCCTGGACCCTCGTCACCTCGACCCCTTCCCGGTCCTCGAGACGGGCAAGGGGACGGGCTACCGAGTTGTGGTCCATGGAGGTGGTGACGACATGGTCCCGGCTCCTGACCAGGCCGGCGATGGCAAGGTTCAGGGCCGCGGTGGTGTTGGGCGTGAAGATGATGCGGGAGCTGTCGGCAGCGCCGATGAGGGAGGCCAGCGACTCCCGCGTGTCGAACAGGACCTTTTCACTGCGGACCCCTGACCCGCCCCGTCCCGGGGTGGAGGGGAATTCGGTGGCGGCCCACACCATCCGGTCGATGACCTGGTCCGGTTTGGGCCAGCTTCCCGCCGCGTTGTTAAGGTAGATGATCTTATTGCTCATGGTTGTTTCCATTGTTTCTGCCTGCATATCATCAGCCACTGTTACAAGATAAGGGGCACATGGGGTCAGGGGCCAGGTAGTGCCCCTTGAGGTGGTAAACCGCTCCCCGGCATCCTCCCCGGCACATCGTCAGCTCAGGGCACCGGACGCAGACTCCCGGCATCTTCCCCACATCCGTGCGCACCCGCGCGCGAAGAGGGGACGCCCATATTGCCTCCAGCTCCTCCCGGCCAAGGTCACCCATGGGCACCCCGAGCGTCTCGCAAGGATACACAATGCCCTCCCCGTCGATGAAAGCGATGGCGTTGGCGGCCTCGCACCCCGACGGCTCCATACTTTCCAGGCCGAGGGCCCGGGTCAGGATGAAATCGTGAACCCTGATCTTCCCCGGCTGGAGGAGAGCCGCTGCGCTCCTGACCGCCCCGAAGAGCCCATCATCCAGTTCATCCGGATCGGGGAAAGTCCCCCCCTCTTCGCTGGTGATAACATCGGCCGGACGGTTTGGCAAGGTGACCGAGCACCCGTACCTTGCCGCCAGTTCCAGGATGGGAGCAAGGTGACGGAGTTTTCCACGAACGGGGTACCAACGCAGGGCGGCCCTGGCCGGGTCGGCGCCCGCGAACCCCCCTGATGCCAGGGCCATGGCCTCGTCCGGACCCCTGACAGGAAACTCCCACCTGTGCACGTCAAGGGCCGGCAGGGAGGCCGTCTGTTTTCTCCACCCGTTGTGGATGACCACCACCGGGATCCCCTCCCAGGGAAGGCCGGTGGCCGCCAGCTGCTCCACGTCCTCGACGTGAACGGTGACGGCTAGGGGGTTGGCTTTCCTGATGGATTCCACGATGGCCGGTGAGACTTCGGAACCCGGCCGCCAGTGGATACGCAATGGGAGATCGAACTTCAGATCACTCATTTGAAACACCTTTACAACCAAAAGCTAACTCACCGCAGCGCGATCAGCTTTCAGATCGCTCCACAGGGTTTCACAGGGGAGATCAAAATAAAGTTTATTAGGTTCACCCGGTTAATGCGTACCTGGGTGGTGTCACTTCAAGACCCGGAAGGGCACTCACCACAGAGCTCACAGAGATCACAGAGGAAACCAACGATCCTTCCCCTCACCTGACCTTTCCCATTCGGGAAAGGCATTTCTCCGAAATCGGCAGATGGAGCCTTCAAGGCCGGGATCAAAGCCCGCTTTCATCCCGGCCTTGAAGGTCCAGCCGTTCAGGTAAGGGAAAGATGATCTCCATGCCGGCCCGGGCCTTTCTCTGTGTAACTTCGTGGGACGGGCGGCCTACCAGCGAGCCGCCTCCCTGTCCTCTGTGTCAATGCTTATAAAACCCCTGGCTCCCCCAAAATTTCTGGTCACCAGATACTCATTTGCCCGATGAACCGTTTTTTAAAACCCGGTAATTGAGCTGCGCTTTTACCCTGCGATGCGGCCTTCAGTCGGCCGCACTGCGTTCCCTGCGGTAAATGAACCAGCTTTAGATTATCCTTTGGACTTTGGACTTTGGACTTTGGACTGACCTTCCTCCACCCAGCAGTGCGGGTCCGGGTCCTCGAAGCTCCCCGTCATGGCGAAGGCCCGGGCCGAACAGCCGCCGAGACAATCCTCGTAACTGGAGCATCCGGCGCACTTGCCCCGGGGCGTCTTGGACCGCATCTTTTCCAGTATGGGAGAGTTGAACCAGATCTCGTCGAAATCGTCGTTCAGGATGTGACCGAGAGAGATCGGGATGAAGCCGCAGGGGGTTATCCGGCCGTCGGGTCCGATGTGGAGGCTCAGCTTGCCGCAGGTGCTGCCCTTGACCGCCGCGTCGGGACTGTACCCCGGCAGGGCAGCCATGATGGGATCGTCGAAGGAGATGGTCAGGTCATCGAGCTTCTCCCTGACCGCCAGGGCCCCGGTGTAGAACTGACCCCACTGACCGGGCGTCAGGTCCAGTTCCTCCATGTTCACCAGCCCCTTGCCCGAACATTTGTAGTTGTGCAGATACAAGGTCCCCACTCCCTGTTCCCGGCAAAGACCCACCATCTCCCGCCAGTTGTGAAGGTTCCCGCGGTTGATGACGCACGAAACGGTGCTCCTGACGCCCGCCTCCCTCAAATGTCCAAGAGCCTCGACAGCGCGGACGAAACTGCCGGGCCGGTCGCGGAACCGGTCGTGGCCGGCAGGTTCAGGGCTGTCGATACTGATCCCCACGCTGTGAAAGCCCGCCTCCCGGATGCGCCCGGCGGCCCCCTGGTCCAGGAGCCATCCGTTGCTGTTCATGGTGACCTTGAGTCCCCGGGACACGGCGTGGCCCGTGATCCGGTAAAGATCATCCAGCAAAAGGGGCTCCCCACCGCCGAAATTGATGAACACCACCCCCTTTTCCGCCAGGAGGTCGACGATCCTGAAAAGCTCGTCGAGGGAGAGGGTCCCGGTGTCAAGGGCGCGGCTGTAACAGTGGCTGCAGGTGAAGTTGCACCGGTAGGACAGGGACCAGTTGACGGTCAGGGGCGCCGAGAGAAGGTCGCTACTTTTCATCGATCAGCCCCTGGCCCGCCATCTCGTCCAGGAAGAGGTTCACATCCTCCGAGAGGGTCTCCGCGTCCACCTCGAACATCCCGATCAGCTCTCCCATCAGCCCTTCCCGGTCGAGGGAACCATCACACAGTTTCCAGATCTCACCGCCCAGGAGGTTAAGCTGGTGCATGACGCCTCCGGCAAGGATGGTGACGGTCCCCACATCCTGCGCCTGCTCGTCTTCCTCAACCCTCGCTGGATCCTCCAGAACCTCCCGTACATGCGCCTCCCGGTGGGACTCAACGCGCCAGTTAACGTCGGGGTTGCGAAATAATTTTTTCTGCATCTTTACCTCCGGAAAAAATTATTGATTCCAGATTCCAGATTCCAAATCAATCCCTTCAGATTGCTTCGTCCGGGAACAACTCGCAATGACGACACGATTTCCCCACTCCGCACCACGCACTGTTCATCTCCCTGTCACCGCGTCCCCGCGTCGGCTTTTCTCCGGGCTCCTAAGCTTTCCGGTAAAACCTTGCGATCCCGAAACAAAAAGCTAAACCAAGCAGTACCGCCGCCTTTCCGAAGGGTGTCGGCCCGGCCGAGGTGCTCGCAATGCCCCACAGGTGAACGATCGCTCCTCCCGCCACCATGCCCAGGACGACCACCGAAGCGTCCACCGATCCTTCGCCGCTCAGGACGAGCTGACGGAACGGGCATCCGCCTGCAAGGACCGACGCGAACCCGACCAGTGCCATCCCGAGGAAGTTCCAGAGGTGGTCGGGGTGGGATCCGGGCTGATCCAGCAGTCCGGGATTAAAGACGCCGGAAAGGACACTGACGGAAAGGGCCGCCAGAAAAAGGGCGGCGAGTCCCCGCATCAGGACGGTGTCCCGGGCCAGGAAGTAGTTGGAAAAGCTCCCCGTCACGCAGAACCGGGACCGCTGGGCCAGGGCACCGATGATCAGGCCCGCTGCGAGGGAAATGACAAGAGGTGCCCTCCGTGCCGCCGGACCGGTGTCCCCGGCCAGGAAGAGCCCGCCCACCGCTACGGACAACCCGAAACCGGCCACGATCACGAGCGGGAGCAAGGAAGCCTGGAACGCTCCCCCGCCAGGCGTGGGTGCGCCGAGGTCGAGACCGGCCCTGTAGCAGCGGACCCCGATCCAGACACCGAAGGCAAGACCCGCCACTCCGGCTACAGCCGTAAGATCCCCGGCTCCCAGGCGAAGCATCATCTTGATGGGGCAGCCCATGAACACGGAAGAGCCTGCGATGAGAAGGACGCCCAGGACGAAACCGATCACGGGGTACGTGCCCGAACGGGGACGCATTTCCCTCCCGGCGAGGGCCATGAGAAAAGCGCCTGCAACAAACCCTGCCAGCTCGGGCCTGAAATAGGACATCCTCAGATCGTGGTGGAGTCCGAGGCTCCCGGAAAGGTTCTCCACAAAACAGGAGATACAGATCCCCGAGTTGGCCGGGTTACCCCACAGGGCCAGAGCCGCCCCCAGCCCTCCCAGGCTGATACCGCTGGCGAGGATGAGGAGTGTGTCGGAAGAAAGCCGCCTCATTCGCACCCTCCGGCAAGGCGCCTCACGAGGAAGTAGGCCGCCCTGAGAATGTCCTGTTCCTCACCGGTAAGGCCCTCTGCCGCTTTTTTCACCCTCAATCTTGTCAACTCCCGGCCCGTCACCCCCCCGATCCTGGCTCCGAGGTAGAGGGAGGACCCTTCATCCAGGTAATCGGGCTGAAGCCGGACGGCGCGGGCATAGTCCACGAGAGCAGCCGATTCCTCATCCATATTTTCGTGGTACCGGGCAGAGAGGGCCCACACCTCGTGCCGTCGGGGGAAACGGGCCGTAAGGTCGTCCAGCCTGCGTCCGGGATCCCGGTCGCCATCCACCAGGCGGCGGACCTCATCCATGGAGGTACGGAAAAGCACCCCCTCGCCGCCCTGGATCTCCTGGGGCCTGAGTCCCGCCAGGCCGGCGCCGGCGTCCGGTCCCCGGGAAGGAACGAGGAGGATCACCACTGCCGCGGTGACACATAGGATCGCGAGGATTTCAGTAAATCTGTCAATGGATCGTCCGGTCATTTATTTCTTTCTTGGGAATTTTGCTCAAAATTCCTGGTACGGGGGCATCTTCGTCTTTCTTGCCATCTCCCGCACACGATCGAAATCGGAGTCCTCGATGGGGACGAACCCCTCCACACCGGCGCTTTTGAGGACGGACCTCACTTCACCGTCAAGGGCCACCGTGTCTGCCGGAAGGAGGTTCAGGAGCAGTGACCGGATCCTCGCGGCCCTTTCCGGAACCACGCCGGGGGCTATCCCGAAAACGCAATAGGGGATCGGGTCGCTTTGGGCGATGATACGCAGGTCATCTGGACCGATCTTGCCGTCGCGGATCATGAACTCAAGATCCAGGAGAGGAACGGCCGCAGCGTCGTAAGCTCCCATCCACACACCGTAAACCACCTTCTCATGCTTGTATGCTCCCCCGGGAATAGCGTAGTAATCGAGATCCATCTCGGGATCGATCCCGGCATCCAGGAGAAGCTCGTACTGGGAGAGGAACCCGGTGGGGGCCAGCTGGGGTCCGAAAGCCATGCGCTTCCCCGCAAGGTCCGCCATTTCCACGATGGGGCTGTCGGCCTTGACCACGATCCCCCCGGCGCTCATGAAGCCCAGGCTGCCCCTCTTTTCCCCTGCGAGGGGTTCAAGCCCCTTCTCACGCATGATCACGTAGAGGAGGGAGTTGGTGTGGGTGATATCCAGGTCACCCTTTTCGAAGGCCTCCGGTACCTCGAAGGTGTTGAGGTAGACCGGCTCGAAGGGCAGTCCGGTTTTTTCCTCCAGGTAGCGGGTCAGGGGCTCGAAGCGGCTCTTCGTCTCCCCGAGACCGTCGCAGATCATGTACCCGATGCGGATGGGCTTCGCATCGGTAACAGCCTGCTCTGCCGGCGCTTTTGCTCCAGGCTGACACGAGGTGAGGGCCACAACCAGGCTGACTGCCGATAGAACTCTCAATATTTTCATCTCAGATCTCATAGGCTCGCTTCGGTCAGGTGCTCGCTTCGCTCAGGTTCCACGTTTCACGTTTCAAAACTATCGAATCCAAGATCCAAGGTCCAAAATCCAGGAGAAAACATTACAAAAAATGTCATCGCGAACAAAAAAACGTGTGAAGCGATCCCGGGACTGCCGCGCTCGGTTCCGGCTCGCAGTGACAACCATGAAGGTACGTTTCTCAGCTCTTTTCCCCCAAGCCCCCACGCTCCCATGCCCCCACGCGCCGCGTCTCCGTGTCCTCAAATAGAGATATCTGATTCCACTTTCCACCTTCCACTTTCCACCTGGCGGCGATCAGCCGGCAGCTCAAAGGTCCCCTTCTCTGAGCATATCCAGGGCCACCTTCCGGGCGCCTTCCCCTGCCTTGACCCTGGCAAGGCCCTTTTCCCAGGCTTCCGAAGACAGCCCGGAGCCCAGTTTTTCCATGTAGCGCGGCACCAGGCTGAACTGCAGTTCTCCCCGGGCGTCGCTGCCCATGGCAAGGGTGAACACTCCCTGGCCGGTGTCGATCCCCGGGAGAACGATCACGATGCCGTCCGGGATCCTGTCACGGGGTACCACCGGAACCAGCGCCATGGGGGCCTCCTTTTCCGTGATGTCCCGGAAGCATTCTTCCACGGAGCTTCTGGTGAAAAGCTCCGTATCCCTTCCCAGCTGCTCCTCGAAATAGGCGGCCACGACGTTGCCCGCGAGGTCGGCAACCGGCCCCCCGGAGTGGGCAATGGGGACCGATTTCCCCATGTGGTGGCCAGGGGCAGGGACCGCCGTCACGGCGAGGAAAACAGCAGTGAGGAAAAACCTCAGAAGAGCCATTTGACCAGGCCTCCAAAGACGACGATGCCAAGAAGGATCATGGGGATCAGGGAAGGCCAACTGCCCAGTCCCCGTTGGGCGACCATTTTACGGTAAACCACGAGGGAGGTCACCGTCCCTGCCGCCATGACGGCAAGGGCGACAGCCCGCAGGGAGGCGACGGGAAGCAGCAGATCAGGGGCCGGAAGGATGCCCAGTTCGAAAACCGCCGCATACGACGCCATACCGGCAGGATCGGCCACCGCCAACGGCAGGTAGGCCGCCTTGGCGTTGATCTTGACCAGGGCCAGGACCGCGTGGGAGGCCAGGAGCAGGGGGATCACAACGCCGGCGTAAGTCGCTGAAAGGCCCCGGACCGTATCGGTTTCCAGAACCCGCTCCTCTTCATGTTTCCGCTCTTCCGGGTCCGCGTTGGCCAGCCACACCCGGAAGGGGAAACCGTTTCCACTGTTTTTTTGCTGAGGGAGCCTTTCCGGCGGGCTGTCCTGGACCTGGATCCTGCTGTGCCCCCACCTTGTCACGGCAGCTGCCAGGAGGAAAGAGAGCAGTGGAAGGACCAGGACCAGCCAGAGGAGAAAGGCAGGGCGGGCAGCAGGACCCAGAACAGGGGCCAGCCACCTGACCGGGGCAGACAGGACCATCTCCGATGAGGGCCAGAAACGGGAAAAAGCCAGGATGACGAACCCCATGAGGACCGAAACCATGACCGTATCGGAAAACCTCGGGTAGGTTTCCCTCCAGAGGGAAGCCACCGGCGCGCGGGGATAAACCGCCACGTTGTCCCGGGGACATGCCCGCATGCAGTTGAAACAGCCCAGGCATCTGTCCGATCCACCCATGTCCCAGACCTTGAGGTTCACGGGGCAGGGATACCGCCGGAGCCGAAGGAGGGTATTGAGCCTGCCGAACCGTCCCCGCAGCCATTGGGCGGCTCCGCGGACGCATTCACGGCCTTCACATGACCGGCAGACGCTCTCTTCCCTGACGCCCACCGTTACCGGAGCGACACGGCCGTACAAGCCGAGCATGCCCCCTATCGGACACAGGTAGGAACACAGCGACCGGCCGGCGAAGACCGACCCGATGAGCACAGCCGACCCGGCCCATCCTGCGAGGTACCAGGCGGTCAGGGACGGGTAATGATGGATCCGGGTCAGCCCCATGAGGAAAACGGTGGCTACCAGCACCCCCGCCTTGAGGTGCTGGTTTCTGAAAAGAGCCGGAAAAGGTCTCCCCAGGCCGTAACGGGCGACAACTTCGTTGACGGCCCCCAGGGGGCAGAACCCGCACCAGGCCCGTCCCGCCAGAGGAGCCAGAAGCACGAGGCCCATGAGCCAGAACACCCAGAACAGGAGGTTACCGAGGTTCGTGTACATGAGCGGGTCGGGCACCTCGACACCCGGGATGGACCGCCTCCCCCAGGCCGCCGCGGCAACCAACGCCATGGCGGCCAGGGCCAGGAGGCGCACAGAGGTCCACCACCAGCCGCTCTTCAAAAACGCCGGAGCGAACCCCGCCATCCTCCCTTGCGCCGGGTTCGTGGTGTCCAGCTGGACAGGATATGCCGATTGAGTTTCACGCTTCACTGTTGCCGTTTCACTTTCCACTTTCCACTTTCCACGCTCCACGCTTTACCGGTAAAGGTTGTAAGGGGAAACCTGATTTCCCCCATCGTCCACGTACAGGACCGGCTGTCCCGTCAGGACCTCGAGTGAGCGCGCCGCCCACTCCCTGACAACCGTCTCCGGGTCATCCAGAGCCGCAGTAAGGGCAGGAACCGCCTCCGGGTCCTCGAGGCTGCCCAGAGCCTGGGCCGCCTGCCGCCTGACCGGCCACCTTTCGTCCGAAAGGGCGCCCAGGAGAGCGTTCAGCCCCCGCCGGTCTCCGATCCTGCCGAGAGCCCAGGCTGCCGCGTCCCTGTTGGCTCCGGTCACCGGGATCAGCAGCTCGACCCCGGCCCTGGTTCCCAGTTCGCCGATGACCCTGATCCCGGCCCGCTGGCTGACCTCATCCTCCCCCCGGGAAAGGAGGGGCAGCACCGGTCCGGCTGTTTCAGGACCCATTTTCACCAGAGCCCGGACTGCCGCCTTGCGGAGCTCCATGTCCCGGCTTGAAAGGGCCCTGACCAGGTGCGGCACCGCTTCCATGGCCCCGATCTCCCCCAGCGCCTGGGCCGCTGCATAGGGGCGCTTGTCGGCGTGGTCAAGGAGTTCGATCAACGCCGGGACACTGGCTTTTGAACCCATGCTCCCGAGGGCCGCGGAGCACGCCTCGACCACCGCGGCGTTACCGGATTTCAAACCGGTCATCAACCACGGCTGGGAACCGGCCCCGATCTCGATAAGCGCCCTGTATGCCGCAAGGGCCGCCTCCCTGTCGGCGGAACCCAGGACCACAACAAGTTTCCGTCCAGCCCGGTCATCGCCTTTGTGAGCTTTCTCGATGAGAGTGGAAATGTCCTCGTTCGAACTACAGCCACTCAGCATGAGCAGAATGAGGACAGTGGAAATTAATCCAAGATCCAAAATCCAAAATCCAGAATGCTTTCTTATCTCAACTCTCATATCTCAAATCTCAGAAGAGAACGTACGTGCGTTGAGTGTTGGTGCGTGCGAATGCTTTTACGGACACACGCTCCACGGAATCACGGACGCACGAGAAGACCCTCACCAGACCTTGTGCACCGTGATATCGACATCCCCGGTCACCTCGCCCTTACGGACGACGACGCCGGAGGGGTCTACAGTGCCTTCATCGTATCGGCCGAAAAGATCCCCGATCTGGGGGGGGCCCCCGAAACGATCCCGGGCCGACAGATAATATGTCCCCCCTCTCTTCACAGGGACAAAGTATTTCCCGTCCGCACCGGTCCGTTCACTCACGTATTTGGGACGCTCGGACATCTGGATGTGGTCGTATACATGGACCCGTGTCCCCTCGACAGGGTTCCCGTCGGCGTCGGACACCCTTCCCGCGATACCTGTGGCGTTCTCCTGGGCTGAAGCCGGGAACGCTTTCTCGTTGGACACCTTGATGACAGCTGTCATGGATAAAACGACTTTCTCCTGGCCCTGGCTGACCTCAAAGGCCACCGGTTCGCTCCGGTAATCCCCGATGAGCACCGGACCGGCCGATTCTCCCGATACCCGTTTCCTGGCCACGGCCAGGTACTTCCCTGGCTTCAGGGATAGGGAGAAGGAACCGTCGGTGGCCGTGGGTTCCGAGATGACCCTCGCCGGGCCGAAGATGTCATCGCCCTCTTGGTAGATGTAGACCAGCGCATCGGCGAGGGACACCGTGACGGTGCCCGTTACGGTAGCCGGCCGGGAGGGCTGATGGGACCCGCACCCAGGGACCAGGAGTGCGGCAGCGATCGCGAAGATGAGGACACGGGTACCGGCCCTCACGCCAGGATCTTTAAAAGTCCAGCGGATCATACGGATCTCTCCCGTCTGCAGTGGTCCCGCCGGCGCCCCTGGAGGGTCTGTCGACAAGGACAAGGTCTGCACTTGTATCGAGGACATGATGTTCCGTGAAGGTGTTGTCGAAAACACTGATACTGAACGGTACGGCAAGACCGGGCACAAACACGGTGTCATCAGGGTCCGAAGTGTCGAGATCCCGCACGAAAAGGACCTCCCACCAACCGTCGGCCCAGCGGCTTACGGTTCTGACGTGGCCCTGGCGACCGGAGGGCTTTTCGATCTCCCGGTACGGCACCGGCCCGCTGCCCATGGGATCGGGAACCGTCGTCAGGATCGCCTGGCCCTCGTCCCCCCGTTTCCCTTCAAGGTCCACCACCATGTCGTCGGCGCGGTCAAAAGGAGCGGTGACACCGGCGCGCCAGCGCCAAAGGTCCAGGATCCCGCCCTCGTGTTTCATCCCCATCCGCATCTGTGTGCCCCCGTCATAAACGTCCACCTCGATCATGTGGCAGGCCCTCTGGCAGCGGAACTCCTGTCGCGTACCGGAACCTGCTCCGGCGGATCCCCACAGGACGGCCAGGCCGTCATCCTCCCCGGGACGGGCAACCCAGCTGTCGGTCCCCCTTTCCCAATGACCGAGATCCCGGTCCTCGGTAGCGTCGGGCCATCGGATCTTCAGGTACAGCTCCCGGTCGTTGTGAAAAGCCTTCAACCTCACCTTCACCGGATCCGAATTGGCCGGGCCGTGATGGCACTGGGCCGTGGAGCGATGGGACGTCTCCTGATCCAGGGCCACGATCTCGGGCCTGAGGTTGACGTTCCCCATCCACACCTCGAGGTCCAGGGGAACCGCACGCTCCCAATTGGCCTTCGTCGGTTCGCCCTCGATCCTCATGGCAGGCAGGGTGTCTCCGCCGAAGGGGCTGCCGCAGCCGGACAGTATAAAAAGGAGGATGAGCAGCTTCGCTCCGGCGCTTAGGGCTGTTTTCATATATCGAGTGTGAAGCAATGACTGTACCAAAAAGACCAGTACGAAGTGCGAAGTGCGGAGTGCTAGGGAAAACCGGCTTCTGATGGCTGGTTCTGGTGTCTGGCGAGCAGCGTGTCGGAAAACCTCGATCACCCCAACGGCGTGATCGCAGGTTTGTCGGCAGATCCGAAATCCGCGGCAGACAACATGTTTGTATGAATTTCGGATATAACCATTTAATTTCGCTCGTTTTTTCATGGTTGTCCTGCAATTGTTTTCGACAAACCATTTCCGGAAGGCTGACGAGGTTCTCCGACCGTCTCCTGAAACTGGAACCAGATACGGATTACTTCAGTAATCCGTATTTCCCCATTTTGTAGCGTAAGGTAGTGCGTTTTATACCCAGATCACGGGCTGTTCCGGTCTGGCTGCCGCCGTTTCGCTCCAGGGTTCTGACAAGGATCTGTCTTTCCATGGACTCGAGGATCTCGGTCAGGGTCCCGATGGGTACGGTAACCGCTTCACCGGACCCCTTCTCCCCCCTCACCTCCTCCGGCAGGTCCCTGAGGGTCACGGCGTCTCCCTTGCACAGCACAACGGCCCGTTCCATGACGTTCTCCAACTCCCTGACGTTCCCCTCCCAGTCATACGCCCCGAGAGCATTGAGCACCTCGGGGGGAAGCTCCCCCAGTTTCTTGTTCATCTGGCCGCAGTATTTGTCCAGGAAATGCCGGGCCAGGTGCTCGACATCCTCCCTGCGCTCCCGGAGAGGGGGAACCTGGATGTGGACGACGTTGAGCCGGTAGAAAAGGTCGTCCCGGAACTTCCCTTCCCGCACCATGGTCTTGAGATCACGGTTGGTCGCCGCCACGATACGGGCATCGCTTCTCAGCACCGTGGCTCCCCCCACCCTTTCGAACTCGTGGTTCTGGAGGAAACGCAGCAGCTTGACCTGGGCCTGTTGTGGAAGTTCGCCCACCTCGTCGATAAAAAGGGTACCCCCGTCAGCCAGCTCGAAACGTCCTTTTCTCGAAGCGATGGCCCCGGAAAAAGCTCCCCGCTCGTGACCGAACAGCTCGCTTTCGAGGACACCCTCAGCAAGGGCGCCGCAGTTGACCACCACGAAGGGACGGTCCGACCGGTCACTGTGGTCGTGGATGGCCCTGGCCACCAGCTCCTTGCCGGTGCCGGTCTCTCCCTCGATGAGCACCGAGGCTCTCGACGGGGCGACGCTGAGGGCCATGTCCACCACGTCGCGCATTCTCCGGGAGACACCCACGATCCCCTTGAGATCGTACCGATCCCTGATCTGGGCAAGGAGCATATCCCGTTCGTCGATGAGACGCTGGCGCTCGAAGGCCTTGGCTACCACGATCTTCAGCTCGTCCATGGCGAAGGGCTTCGTAATGTAGTCAAAAGCACCGGACTTCATGGCCTGGACCGCCGATTCCACCGTGGCGTAGGCGGTGATCATGATCACCGGAAGCCGGGGCACTGTATCCCGGAGCCTCTTGAGGAGTTCGATCCCGTCCATCACCGGCATGTCGATATCGGCGATGACCAGGTCCCACTCCCCGCCCTGGATCGACTTCAGAGCCTCAGCTCCATCGGCAACGGCCCTGGACTGGTATCCCTCCTTTTCCATGACCCGTGTCAACAGGCTTCGCATCCCCGGTTCGTCGTCTACGATGAGAACCTTGTAACTCATCTTTATCTCACCTTCCTTCGGCAACTTTCCTTGGGATCAACCGTTTAATAACTGCCCGGTGACTTCACTCCAGAGCCCCCAAAAGCTGTTAACCACAAGGTACACCCGACTACGCTTTCAGCTACGACGGGCAGGCAGGGTAACACGGGGTAAGGCATTCAAATCCGGGGAAGGACATTTAAGCCCTTCCTTGACGTTTCTTGACCCTGTGAAACCCCGTGGGGCGACCTGCAAGACGGTCGCGCTGTGGTTAGTTTGCCTTTGCCGCTTTAACAGGAGCTGCTTTGGGCCCCTGATCCGGCAATGGGCAGCCAGATCTCGAAGGCGCCGTCGGGACCGGGCACACAGCGGGCCCACCCATCGGCCTCCTCCACCAGCTTCCGGCAGATGGAAAGTCCGAGTCCGGTTCCCTCTCCTCGCCGCTTGGTGGTGTAAAACGGGTCGAACACCCGTTCCTCCATGCCTTCAGGAACACCGGAGCCGGTATCGCCGATCCGTATCAGGTACCCTTGAATCCCCTCGACCTCCACCTCCAGAATTGCCACGGTGATGGTCCCCTCTCCTCCCATGGACTGGGAAGCGTTCAGGATGAGGTTCACCAGGACCTGCCTGAGGGAATCCGGGTCAGCCCGCACCACCGGCTGCCTTCCGGTGGACTCCATATCCCATGCGATACGCCTGAACGGTCTTTGCTCCCTGAGCTGATCAACCAGTTTCGTGACGAGGATCTTCAGATCCACCAGCTCCGCAGTCCCCCGGCTGGGGCGGGAAAAATCCAGGAGCCCGGCGATGATCCTTTTGCACCTTTTCGCCTCGTCCCGGATCACCACCGCATACTCCCCCAGGGGGCCGGCGGACGGGGCCTCTTCCATTAGAAGCTCCGCGTATCCCATGATCACCCCGATGGGGTTGTCCAGTTCGTGGCTGACACCGGCCGACAGCTGTCCCAGGGCGGCCAGCCTCTCCGAGCGGATGAGCTGCGCCTGGAGATCCGTGAGCTGAAGGTTCGCTTCCCGCAGCTCCCGGTTGGCCTCCTCGAGGCTCGACCGGTGTTCGGCGAGGGACTGGAGCATGTTGTTGAACTGCAGGGACAGCTCCTCGATCTCGTCGCCGGTGGAAAGTTGAATGCGGAGGTCCCGGTCCCCTTCCGCAATCCTCCGGGCCGAGGAGGTCAATATCGAGACAGGCCGGGTCAGTCCCCGAGACAGGAAGGCCGAAAGGGCGGCTACCATCACCATGAGACCGAGAGATACGAGGACCACCCTCTGGACGAGGTCAGCCGTTTTCAGATCAAGGGAGGAGTACCCGAACAGGTACCGGACGGCTACCGGTCTCACACCGCCGAGATCGGTCACCGGTGAGAGCACATCGAGGTACCGCTGACCGTTTGCCTGGAAACTCCTGGCGACAGGCTCCGTGGAGCCGACGACCGCCTGGACCGCCTCATCCGCGCCATGGGGCCAGGCGCCTGTTTTCAGGTCCTCTTTCCATCCAGGTGTTGAAAAAAGGGCCCGACCGCTCTCCGTGAGGATCATGATCCCCAGGAGATCCTCGTTGCCCCTGGTGATATTGGCCACCGCACCGGATACCCTGGGATCGGTCCCGCCCGCGAACTGTCCGCCGAAAGCCCTGAGGACATCCAGGCTCGTGTACCTTGCATAGGCGGAGTTTCGCTCCAGGAACTCCTCCTCCCAGAGATGAGCAGCCGTACGGACGGTGGCGATAGCGGTCAGGAACACCGAGCCCGCCACGATAAGGGTGGAGTAAAGAAGGATCTTTCTGGGCCAGCTAAGCCTCAACACCCGGAATCCGCCGTGGACTTCGTCCGAAGCCGGATTTCGGGTATGATTGTTGAAATTCGCCCTGTCCTTCATGACAGCAGGTTAACCTCCACAGACAAACCGTTTCTTTTTCAGGAGTCCGACAAGGTTCCCGGACGGTTACCTTCATCCAGCGCTTTCAGGAGCTGCCCGATGATCTTGTCCCTGTCACCGCGTGAAGAGAGGTGCACACGAAGGCGCCCTCCCTCCCGGATCACAACGGCGCAGCTGTGACGGGTAAAAACGGCACCGGTGGCACCCAGGAGGAACAGGACGCTTCCGATCCACACCCCCATCTCGCCCGGATCCCTGACGAACTGGAAACCCACGTAGGGCAGGCCGAACCGGTCTTTCCCGTAATCGGTGAGATAGATCCTTACCCCGTCCCGGGTCATGGGGTGGTTTATGGATATCTCACCGGACGCCACTTCAAGCCCGTCCACGAGAAGGGCAGCCGGCGCCAGAACCTGGCGCTCAGGCCATGTCGCATAGGCTACCGGGACCAGGGCCAGTCCGGACTGGCCGATCTGTTCGCCGGCACCGAAGGTCGTCCCCCCGGCTCCGGACCAGCGAGCCGTGAACCCCTTTTCCTCCGTGTGGAAGCGGTCCAGTGTCACCCGTCCGGCAAGGCCGGGCACGGTAAAGGAAGCCCCCTCATGGGTGGTGATCAATTTTCCCTTCTCACCCGTATCTATTTTCAACACACCCAGCCTCACGCCCACCACGTTGGGGACGACCACCAGGTCGTCGACCCGCACCTCGAAGGGCAGAGGCACCTCGTCCATCACCTTCCAGCTGAAGGCGGTGCCCGCGGTATCCCCGACGTAGATCCGCTGGGTCATGACAAAACCGAGTGCAGAGCCGGCAACGGAAGCGATCATGACGATGAGCAGGCTCACGTGGGTGAAAAGGATAAAAAGGTAGCTGACGGCCCACCTGTGGAAAAGGCGGTCCGGGTCGTGCCCGCTCTCCCTGAACCCATGGGACCGCAAAACAGCGATGAGGCGGTGTTCTGATCGATCGCCGTCGGGAAGGTCCAGAACGGACGCCCTCCCGAGGGCCGCCTTTCCCCTGTAGGAACTCACCATGCCGGGAATCCGGCCCCACATGCAGGCGACCATATTCACGCACAAACCGACCAGCAGGAGCCCGAACCACGGGGAGTGAAAAAAGTCGACAAGTCCGGCGGCTGCGGCGATCCGGGCGCCGGCAGAACCCAGGATCTCCTCCCATCTCCCGGTATCCGGCCCTTGAGGGAGGAAAGTCCCAAAGGCGGACATGACGGCCAGAAGGAGAAACAGTGTCAGGGTCAGTTTGGGGGAGCCGAGTCTGTTAAGGAACTGTTTCATTTATTCCTACGGTTCACTGTTAATAGGGTCGCAAAAAGTCCAATCCGGGACTTTTCGCTCCACGGAAAGGGAAAAGCGTCGTTTTCCCTTTCCTTACAAATCAATGACTTACAGTGTGAGTCATTGATTTGGGCGCCCCGCGCGGGGCGCGTTGATGGACTTTTTGCGAGTCCATCACTGTTCATCCTTCACGGTTCACTGTCTTTTGTTAACTTTCCGTCACCACCGGCAGGCTGACAATATTCTGTCATCAAAGCCCAAAAAAATATAGGTCCAACCGTAATACTGTTAAATTTCTGTCTGGGTTACAGTGAGTAGTTCACTGAAGACTGTATACTTCGAGCTGTGGATTCCTTCTCAGGAATCCACAGCTCGATCCTCCCCATCCCTCACCATTACGATGGCCGACCGGCTGTCCAGGGGGCACTTGTTCTCGCATATCCCGCAGCCGATGCAGAGGTCCTCGATGACACGGGGTCTTTTCACGATGACAGGCCCGTCAGCCCCTTCGACCGGGACGTCGTCAAAAACGATGGCCTTTTCCGGCGTCGGGCAGTGTTCCTCGCAAACCATGCACTGCTCCGGTTTGACAAAGGGAATACAGCGGTCCCGGTCGATGATCGCCGTCCCGATACAGACCGTTCGCTTTCTCACGGTGTCCAGGTGAGCGATGGCTCCGGTGGGGCAGACCTGTCCGCACAGGGTGCACGAATATTCGCAGTAGCCGAGACGTGAAACCAGCCGCGGCGTCCACATGGCTTCCGCCCCCGCCTCGAAAAGGGTGGGCTGCAGACCGTTTGTCAGGCACACCCTCATGCATTCCCCGCAGCGGAGGCAAAGTCCCAGGAAACGGTTCTCGGGGGCCGCGCCGGGCGGACGGATGAGGTCCGCCGGAAGGCCGTCGGGGTTGGCTGCCCTGCCCATGGTGAGGGGCAGCAGAACCCCCGCCCCGGCTGCTCCCAGAAAGCCTCTCCTTGTCATGGGTAGAAGAGGGGTCACCTGGCCCTGGCTGACAGCAGGTGCCGGCCTGTGAGCGATGAGTCCGTCCTCGCAGAAACCGATGCAGTCGTAGCACAGGATACAGTCCCGTTTCCGGATCTCCCGCTTCCCCTCACCTGTGATCGCTCCCATTCGGCAGGTTGGCGTGCACTGGCCGCAGGCGGTACAGGCCGGTTTTTCGATGGAAAGTCCCAGGGGGCCTGCCGTGGAGCACCATCCGAAAAAGGCACCCAGTGGACACAGGTTGCGGCACCAGAAACGGCGTTCCCTGAGTTCAAGAAGGACGATGAGAACAAGGATCAGCAGGAACAGGATCGTGTAACGGAAAACGGGCAGCTGGAAAGACAGGAGATGCTGCGTTAAAAACCGGTACACCGGTTCAGTGAGGGTGCTTACAGGGGGTCCGGCCTTCCACGCCAGATCGAAAACGCCATGGATGGACCTTTCCAGGGGGTGGACCACGCCCATGGCGAGGCTCCGGATGAGGATGGACAGGGGATCGAACAGGCCGGAAAGGTTCACGGCGAACACAGAGGACAGGAGCAGGATGACAAGGAGGATGTCCTTGACCGGGTAAAACCTGCCCACCGGTCCGGGCGACCTGACCTGGCTTACCCGGCCGAACATGTCCAGCAACCCGCCCATGGGACAGATCCAGCCGCAGAACGCCCGCCCGACCAGGAGTGTGAGAGGGACCAGGATCAGCACAGGCCAGAAAAAACCCAGGAGCCGCCGGCCTGCGGCCATGGCGGTGATCCCGGCCAGCGGATCGATGGTAAAGAACGCGTTCACCGGCCAGGAGATGACGTCGTCACCCGTGTACCGGGTATTGAAAAACAGGACCACGAACAGGATCCCGAAGATCCACTGGGAAATCATGCGTATCTTGCGCATTGCAGCAGTGTGACCGCTACTTCTGGACATTAATTTCAAAATCATTCACCACCAGTTCGTCACTTTTGGACTGTGACTCACTAGCAGCGTGTCGGGAAACCGTGACACGCTGCTAGTGAATTTTGCGGAAGATCTTTTTAACGTTTTTACTGTTAACTATTTCTATCCAATGGGTAAATCACTGTGGTGATTTACCCATTATCCTTTTTTCAAGCTATTCGTGGTTTCCATTTAAGGTCAGCAGCCCTCTTCTCCATGCAGCCATAGCTCATCGCTTTGCGCTTCGACGCGTTGCCCTTCATCTTCGTGCCGTCCAGCGAAATATGGATTCCGGATAATCACGCGGAACGTGTGATTTCCGGAATGACGATCGCGCCTTTTCCCCGATACTCCGACACCCCGATGCGCCGATACTGTTTTTCTCCGTGTCTCCGCGTCAGGACCTCAGAATGCGAACTTTTCCCAGGTCCATCTCACCGAGCCCCATCCTGTAGGCGGCGGTCACGAAGGACAGATCCTCAGCCCTGACATCGAAAAGGGTCGCCCCGTAAGCGTCGATGGCCACGGGATCGGCGCTGGCCGCAACCCGGTCCAGGACCCTGACGTCCTCCATGCGCCCCCCGGTAGGGCCGTTGCGCACAAGGATCCTGGTGGCGTCTAAAACCGTCAGTTCCGGCATGAGCACAGAGGTCAGGTCGGCCAGTTTCTGCCCGATCCCCGAGTGAAAGGTGCCCCGGTTGCCCCCCATGAGGCCCATGAGGTTCTTCATCCCCAGAGTCAGACGGCTGATGCTGTGATGTTTGGCCACCGGGACATTGATGATGGCGTCGGCCTTGAGCGCCTCCTCGTAAAGTGGCCAGCTCTTCACCGAAACGCCCATGGGGATAGCGGTGTTGACGAACCGGTTGTTCAATACGTGATCCAGGCTCACCTTGCCGCCGGGAAGCTTTTCGGCCATCTCCTGCATGCCGCTGGTCCGGTAACAGCGCCGGGCGTCGTTGCAGCTCCGGTCGAGGATGACGACCTTCTGCGCACCGGCCGCAAGACACATCTCGGCCAGGGCCCGAACGACCTCTGGATGGGTGTTGGCGGCCTGCTCCACCCGCCGGTCCCACCCGATATTGGGTTTGACCAGAACGCGATCCCCCTTGTTGACAAAAGCGGCCATTCCTCCCAGCTTTTCGACAGCTTCCACGGTGATGGCGTAAGGGTCCGGGCCCTCGGCCACCGAGAGGGTGGAGATCCCGCCGGGCGCCGCGGCCGCGCTCCCTCCGGGACCGATGACCGCGCCAGGCATGGCCAACAGGGCCACAGCCCCCTTGAGGAACTGACGCCGGGTCACGCCGCCTTGGGAAAAACTCATATGAGCTTGACCTCCTTGAGGTACTCCCTGGCGACGCTGGCCGGTTTCGTGGCCTTCCCCTTTAAAACAAGGCTGTCGAGACGCCCGTCGTCCAGGACAACCTTGGTGCCTATCTTCTCGAGGAGCCGGGGCAGGGCCGGAAACTTCTTGAGAGTTTCCTTGTGGACGACCACCGAAGCTGCTCCTTGGGAAGCCGTTCCCGGAGAGGCATCACCTGTCTCCCGTCCCGAATACCCCATGGGCTTTAGCCAGATGAGGTTGAGTTCCTCCTCGAACCGCTTTTTAATGCGCCGGAACCGATCTTCCGGGGACAAGGTCCCCCATTCCTCCCCGTAGCGCGAAAGGGCAGCGTCCACGTGGTCGATGTAAAGGTCCACCTTCCCCTTGGCGACCTGGGCCAGGAGCTTTTCACGATCAGTGAAGAACTTGACCTCCACCGTGGTGCCGGTGCGCTCGTGGATCAGGATGGAGAGGATCCGGACAACCATGCCCTGCCGGTCATCCTCCAGGGAACCGAGCACCAGTTTTCTTCCCACGCAAGCGTGGGAAACGTGAGGGATGGTAATAGTAAAGGTAATAACTATAATGACCATTACCAGAAGTTGATTTATTAACCTTTGCATCACCATGTCATTCGCCTCTTTGGTTTTCTCCCCACTTCTCTTTTCCCATTTTCCGGTTCTTCTCCGTGAGCTCCGTGTCTGGTGAACGCTCTGGCAAGCCTTTTCTGAGACTGCTTCACTCAGAATCGGTTCGCAGTGACAAACACAGCCGCTCAGTCGCCGCGTCTCCCCCTCTCCGCGTCCCCGCGTCTGCTCTTCCCCCCATACCCCCTTACTCCCATACCGCTCTTCCCTCGCGTCCCCGCGTCCCCGTGTCATCGAGTTCGAGCCAATGCCGGTCTATCCGTTAGAAAAGGCTCAAACAGCACCTTGCCCAACCCTTCCTCCACTCTTCCATCGAAGAATCCAGACTCTATGGCAGCGGCTTCCGCTTTTCCCCACCAGTTGCCGGCCATCGGGAGGTCCTCGGACTGGTCGATACCCAGCTTGACGTTGTAGTCGCTGTTCTCCTCGACGGCGTTTTCGGCAAAGACCGTCAGGCCGCGGCATTTCACGACGGCGAACACGCCCACACGGTTACGGACAATCCGGTTTTTCCGGATGTCGGCGCCGGCCCCGCGCTCTTCGAACCGGATGCCGTTCTCATTTTCGATGAGCAGGCTGCCTGTCAGGGACACCTGTGCCGTGGAGAACCGGAACCCGTCCACGTTGTGCCTGGCCGTCAGGCCGGTAAAAACACCGCGCGTGTAGTGGACCTGGACTCCGCTGTAAGCGTACTCGATCACACTGTTTGCCATCGAGACCCCGTGAGCGTGGTTGACCATGACATATTTCCAGTCGGCCGGTTCGGGGGCCGCGGCAGCCGAGGTGAACAGGACCGGGTCATCGGGTGTGCCCTGGACCTTCAGTTCCCCTTCCACCCTGAGTTCGCTGTCCCCGATACCGTCCGAGTCGTCATCCCTGGGAACGAACCGTACGGTGGTCCCGGCCCTGACGGTCAGGATACCCGTTTGGGTGACGATGACGACCCCGTCTATCAGCACGTCGCCTTCCCAGGTTGTTTCCCCGGAAACCACCTGGACGACCGGAGTGATATCCGCCGCCGCAACGACCGGCATCCAGAATCCCGCCGCCAGGACCAGAACAGTTTGAACGCTTATGAACCTCACGGCACCAGGACCCCTTCAACCACGATATCCACACTTTCCAGGGTCTGCCCTGCCTTGAGGAGAAGGCTGTGATCGGGGGTCCCCTGATAATGCCCGAAAAGCTCACCGGGGGCCGGGTTGTCGCCGTAGCCATCCCTGGCGCCGACGTAATACTTACCTGGTCCGGG
Organism: bacterium; assembly: GCA_029210545.1. Lineage (NCBI taxonomy): Bacteria > bacterium. The sequence goes on along the minus strand of JARGFV010000012.1, from coordinate 11,928 downwards.
CAGGGTAATGGTGTACCTGCCCTGGATGTCCGTCAGTGAAGAGAGGCCCGCAGGCTTGTGATGTCCCATTTCCGGTTCGAGGTAGGCGAAGACGTGGACACCGGAAACAGGACGTCCCTTCCCATCGGTCACAGTACCGCCGAATCCGGGCTGCCCGGACAGACCCGGCGCCGCGTTGATGTCACGGTCCTGCCGCTTGGGTGTCAGGGGCAGGGCCACCTCCACCACCTTCCCGGCGGTAACCTGGACGGGGTTATGCCGATAGTAGGCGATGAGGTCCCCTTTCAACATCGGCCCCACGCCCTGCCCGGATCCCCGTTTCCTGGCGATGAGGTAATAGCGTCCTTCAGGCACCATGTCCAGCCTGAAACGGCCGTCGGGGCCGGTGGGCGGTGCCCGCAGAAAGCCCATCCCCCTGAAACCGTCGGAATCATCAAAATAGAGGGTCACGTTGACCTTGTCGCCGGGAGCGCCATCAATGAGAACGGTCCCTGAAAGAGCCCCGTCGTAAGAGTTTCCTTCCGCTTCGGTGTATACCGGCGCCGGCCACCGTTCCAGGATAAAACCGATCCACGGGCGGTCATCTTCCGACACGGTCACGGGGTTCTGGCCGCAATAAGACCATAGCTGACCGGCTTCGGAAGCCAGGTACCAGGTCCCCGGACCGACCTCGAGGCTGTACTTCCCGTCAGGACCGGTGGGAGAGGAAACGGCCACCGGTTTTTGGGAAAAATCCACCGACCTGTAGGCCTGGACAACCCCGTTTTCCACCGATCCGGTCCCCGTCACCAGCCGGCCATCCACTCCGCCGGCGAAAACACGGGAGACAAAAAGAAGTACAAGGAAAAAAACCGCTTCCGTACAGATCCGGGAGACCATGATCCCGTTTTTTCGATCAGAACCCCAGTTCACCGGAGTTTCCTTTCCAGCCTTTGAGCCCCGCCGTAACGGGCTCTTTCTCCAGGGCCGGCCAATACAGGACCTTGTCGAGGGTGTAGCTCTCATCTCCGAACCCTTCGTAGGTCACCTTGTCCAGATCGTGGCCATCGTAAAGGGTCGATATCTCCACCGCCTCCCCCTTGTTTTTCATCTCCCGCAAGGTTTTTTTGTCCCACCAGTTTCCGGTGGCATCCACCGCCTCGGGAAACTCCTCGGGCCCCTCGGCCAGCCTGGGGTTGCGGCTGCCGGCCCGGGTAGCCGCCTGCATGACCAGCCGTTTGGAACCGGCCCTGCCCTCCCAGTTGGAGGACTGGAACTTCCCCAATTTGATGTGCAGGTCGTTGCCCGCGAACAGGTTGTCCCTGATGCGCGGGTAGGAGGAAAAATCACAGAACAGCCCCACCTTTGAATCGGCTACTACGTTGCCCACAAATTCAGAGGCGTTCTTCTTGTTGAGGTGGACCGCTTCTTCCATCTTCTCGATGCGGTTGTCCAGGATGCGCGGAGAGGAGAACTGGTTGACGAAGATCCCGTATTTCCCCCCGGACATGAAGTTATTGCGGATGGTCGGGGAGGTGTACGACAGGGCGAGGACAGAGGCATCCTGATTATCCACGAACCGGTTTTTCTCGACAATAGTGTCCGGGCCGTTCTGGTAGAGCCTGATCCCGGCCTTGTTCTCCCTGAAAAGGTTCCCCTCGATCTTCCCCGGATACCGCTGGTGGACCTGGATACCGAGGCTGTTGCCCACGAACCGGTTGCCTGAGATCTCCGGCACTCCGCCCGAAGCGATCCCCAATCCTACCTCGTTGCCCTCGAACAGGCAGCCTGAAACCCGGCCCACCGATTTCATATCCACGGCGATGCCGATCTGGTTATCCTTCAACTGACAGTCCGTGATCTGTGCCGAAGCCTCACGAACCAGGTGGATGGCTGTTTTCGAACCCGAGACGAACGCATCGTCGATGGACAACCGGCTGGCGATGAGGCTCAGGGCGGTCCCGGCACCGCCTATCTCGACCCAGGTGACGGTCCCCTCGGCCCCGCTCAGGAAGGTGATCCCTTTCCACTGAACCCCTTCCGACGGGACGATCACCACGGGACGGCCCTTTTCCCCCTGGATCCTGAGCTGTCCCTGAACGGTCATGCCCGAACCGGGCCGCGGCCGCACAACCGACCCGGCCAGGATCGTGAGCACGGCTCCCCCTTTGACCATCACATCCCCTTCGAGGACGAGCGCCCCTTCCAGGATCACTTCACCGGTGATCTCGGCCGGGATAGTGTCTGGCCCGGAAACCGTATCCGGATCCGTTGGGGCGGAATGTAGCTGCGCAGCCGCAAGACCGGTCAACAGGGCTGCCGAGACCAGCGCGGCGAGAAACCGTGTCACTTTCACTGCGCCTTTTCCTTCCTGACCACGATGGAGGTCACCGTTTCCTCCCCGGGCCTGACCTTGACCGTTCCGCCGCCCTGGCCCCCTGAAAACTCATCCGGCAAGGCCGGCCCCCCGAAACGCTCCCTGGCCACCAGGGTGTACTCTCCCGGCCTCGGAATCATGAGGGTGAACCGGCCGTCCGGTCCGCTCGGTGCGGAAAAGTACAGGGGCCTTCCCTTTGTCTCATCGGGGAGGTAGGCGAGGACCCGCACTCCACTGACCGGCAGCCCCGCAGGATCGACTATTTGTCCGCGAACCGATGGGGGCGGCGGTTCCCCTTCCTCCAGCTGACTGATCCGGGTCACCGTTTCCAGGTTCAGATTAACTGTTTCCGACTCGCCGACCACCACGGGGTTTCCGGGGTAGTAGTTGAAATAATCCCCGATCTCCATGGGGCCGTACATGCCTCCCTTCAGCCGTTTGCGGGCAATGAGAAAATAGCTTCCGGGTCTCACCGAAGCGCGGAACCGGCCTCCCGAGCCCACCGGGATCGTGGCAAGGCCAGGTCCGCGAAAAGCGTCATCAGCCTTTTCGTAAAGGTAGAGGTACAGCCTCTCGAGAGGCTGGTCCTGGTAGGTGACCACACCGTCGATCCTGCTCGAATCCCCTTTTTGCCGGTCTTCGAGCTTTACCTTGACCAGGTTGAAACCGACAGGCGTCCAGGCGCCCGCATTCACGGTGACGGGGCTTCCGCTGTAGTAGCAGAAGTAGTCGCCGGGACCGGGCCGTCGGCCCTCCACGCCGGGGCTCCTTGCCACCAGCGTGTACTGGCCGGGGGGAAGCTCCAGGCGGTACGTGCCGTCGGTGGTGGTGGGATCGGAAACGGCTGCCGGATCTGACATGTAGTCGCCGCTCCCGTCCTTGAAGGCCTGGATGACGACACCCTCCACCAGTTCTCCCCGCCATGCGACGCGACCGTGCACTCCTGAATCTGCACGGATAATCCCGGGGAATACGGCCAGTGCGGCTGCCAGGCTAAATACGATCCAGATATAGCGGCAAAGTCCGGCAACCCTGTTCCGTGCCGATTCCGGTGTTTGACGTACGGGTGTTGAGCGTTGGTGCGTACGTGCGAATGCTTTTACGGATACACGCGTCACGCAATCACGCACACACGAACGCTTCATTACCAGACCTCTCTTACCGTAATATCCAGCGAAGGCGACGAAGTACCAATCTCCAACACCAGCGGCTCAGCGCTATCCCCACCCCACGCCCCCATGAACTCACCCGGCTCCACCGGTCCGCCAAACCTTGTCCTGGCTCCAAGGTAGTATGTACCCGGAGTATCAACCGACAGGGAATAGCGTCCGTCCCTGGCAGTCGGCGGGGAAATGGCATACGGTTTACCCACCATCCTGTGATCCGCGTAAAGGAACACGTAGGCGCCGGCCAACGGTGAACGGTTCTCATCTCTTACCACACCCTCGACGGTTATCGAGGCCGCCGAAACCGCCCAGCGATATTTTTCCCACGATCCCCTGTCCACGGGGCGCGTGTCCAGACGCCCCAGGTCGATAGCCTCCTTGCCCACCGCCAGGGGGCTCCCCGGGTACTCTCCCACCAGGTCGCCCACATCGACGGTACCCATGCCGTCACCGGACCAACCGAACCTGACGGTCACGGTGTACGAACCGGGGGACAGGGAAGCCTCGTAGTTTCCTCCTTCCCCCGTCCTCGCTCTCGCCACGTACCCGGGGCCACGGCGAACGCTCCCCGGATAGAAGTACACGTACGCCCCGGCAAGGGGAGCCCCGTCACTGAAGACGGCTCCGGTAACCCTGGTCTCTCCCGTCCCGGCGCTTCCAGCCCCCCCCGAATCGGTAAGGATAAGGGGTGGCAGCTCCATGGATCCGGAGTTCACGACAACAGGGATGTCCCCGGTGGAGGCAAAGAGCATCCCGCCCGATCCCGGCCCCTCCGGCCGCTTGCGGGCCGTGATCCGGTAGGAACCGGGTGCCAGGGGGATATGGTACACACCATCCGACCCGGTGTTGGCTGCCCCTGCCGCTTCGCTGCTTTCGCCCTGGAAGGCAAAAGCCTGGACGTAAACACCGGACAGCCCTTTACCCCTGAAGAGTGTCTGACCGCTCACACCTGTTCCGTCCCCTTTAAGCGGGGTGACGAAAAGGGTGCTGAAAAACAGGAATGCGAAGAGGAAGTTCCGGGTCGTTGCATTCATGGCAGGAAATCAAGGCGGGAGGTTTCCCTCCCGCCCCCCTCAGCACGGATGTACGCTGCTGCTGCCCACTACTCTGGGCCTGACGTATCTCACCTTTTTCACAGGTCGACCTCCTTTCGTGCAGCTTCCCCCTTCCCGGCCATGGCCCGGAGAAGAGGAAAGGTAAGGGCATAACAGAGGGCACCGGCCACCAGTACCCGTGAGTAACCGAAGTTCATTGCCAGGATCACCGTTCCAAGAGAGCCTGCCACCGAAGTGGCGCCGTTGACCGCCCATGCCCAGGGCACCAGGTTCCCGGCCCTTTCCGAAACCCAGACCAGGCCCGTTGGAAAAAAGATCCCCATAACGAACCCCTGGGGGGACAGCAGCACGGTGGTCACGAGGATCCTCCAACCGGTCCCGAGATCCAGGGACGGTGAAAGAGCCCCGCAGACCGCCCACGTAACGATAGAGAGCAAGATCGATGCCAGCGACAGCAAAGGCAGATAGCGGCCGAGGCGACGGACTCCGCGTCCCGACCAGAGGCTTCCGGCGGCCGAGGAAAGAAGGAGGACAACCAGGACGACGGTGAGAGAATAGGTCGGGTTTCCCAGGAAAAGGGCAAGTCGGTGCATCATCGTGAGCTCGATGGTCATGTATCCGAACCCTATTCCGGCGAAATAGGCCGAGGTCCGCGCAAGGGGGAACCGCTGTCGGCTGGCGGCTGGCTTTTTGCCGAGGAGAGGGAGGAGTAACAGGAGTGCGATGGGGAACAGAAGGCCGACGGCCATGGTCCGTAATACGATGATGTGCCTTTCACCACGCTCCGTCGGTTTGAAAAAAACATTGAAAAACCGTGACTTGGGGACGTTGTTGTAGAAAAAGGGACGGTCGTCGGTGGGAGGCGAGATATCAAAGCGGCCGCCGGTTATATCCTGACCCCGCACGGCATCCGCAAACCGTCCCTCTGTGGCGATCCGGGGCAGGTATTCGATGGTAAACCCTTTTTCAAGAGCAATGCTCCCGAGCGCCTGGATCTCCTTTTCGGTGAAGCCGCCCTTTCTCAAAAGGACCGTGGCCAGACCCCGCTCACGCAGAACGGCAATGGAATTTTCGGGTGAGGGGTCTCCCTTGTCCACGAGAAGGTCTCTGGCAAGGGACACGAGACGCAGCGCCCTGAGACCGAAAACCGACCGGGTAAGTGACAGGATTCCGTCTTTTTCCAGGTGATCCCAATACTCCCGGAACGCCTCCTTCGTGTAAAGAAAGTTGGCGCTGAGGGTAAACGCACCGGCTGAGGGGCTGTTCTCACCGAATACGGAAGTTGCCTGGATCACGTCAAAAAGGTCCGTCTCCCGCGCGAGCCTCGATCTCCCCTCTCCGATGATCGTTCTGACACCCGGCAGTGAGTACGGTCCTCCCGAAAAGTCCCTGAACCGCTCGTTCACCGCCTCCACGATGAGGGGGTTTAACTCCACCGCTGTGACCCGGGAGGCCCCGCTGCCCAGGGCTGTCAGGATATCCCGCCCGCCGCCGGGACCGATGATAAGGGAACTCGCTCCGGGGCGCAGCTGGAAAGCCGGGGAAATGATGTGCCAGGTCGCCCATTGGGGCCGGGGATCACCCCCGGTGTTTTCCATGATAGGGGTGTACCCGGCGTCATCCACCAGCAGCCCCATATGTTCAGGGTGCCGGCCGGTGTACCTGCGGCCGATACCCCACGCCTGCTCGGCTTCCCATTGGCTCAAGGGGTAGACCACGACCCTGGACAAGGCGTTCCACGCCGAGAAGCGGATATCCGGTTCCAGCTGTCCCCTCGCGTAGGGCATTCGTACGATACGGTCGGCAGGCCCGTTGTAAATGGCCGTTCCCACCAGGAGAACCGCTACCCCCAGGATAACCAGTCGCCTGGTCCTTTTTACGAGGAAAAATGAGGCGGCGAGGGCGGAAGCGGAGGCCAGGGGCAAGAGGGACGGAGCCCCAAGGAGCTTAAGTCCCGGAACGAACAGCAGGCAACCGGCGGCAGCACCCGCAAGATCTGCCGCGTACAGTTTCGCAACGCGGCGCTTCGCCACGCGCATGAACAGCCCGGCAAGCGCGATACCGGCCGCGGTGAACGGCACGGTAATGACCGCGTAAAGAACCGCCATGGACAGGATAACCGCACTGTCCGGTCCCGGGGGGGCCTGCCGGAACGGCTGGTAATAGGGCTGGTGGAAAAAGCTCAGAAGCGGGAACAGGATGCCTGGTTTTAACCGCGCGGCCCACAGCAGAAGAAAAGGCGCCATGGTGGAAAGGCCGGCGGCCACGGTCCAGGGAGCCAGGCTCCCCGGGAACCGCTTTTCCGACACCGTGGACGGCCTTACGTGCACGACCACTCCGCCGATAGCAAAACCGAGGAGAGCCGCGGCGATGGAAAGGGAGGCGAAGTGGTACCACATGAGCACCGAGAACAGACGGGTCAGGGTCAGTTCGTAAAGGAGCACCGAGAGGCTGACCAGAAAGATGGCGATCCCCAGATTGTCCCTTTGGTTCATTGGGCCGGGCCTTCCCAGGGCTCCCGGCGCCTCGTCAGTTCAAACGCGCGTACGATCCCGTCCCGGGCGGCCCATATAACAGGATCCCAACCTCCCGACCAGGCGGGACGGCCGTGCACGGCTCCGGCTGCCTCGACCCGTAGCCTCACTCGTCCGGTCATGGGGTCGAGGGCGGCAAGGATCCCGTCCTCGGTCCCGGCCCACAAGGTCTGTTCTGTACGGCTCAAGGTATGGACGGCCGAGCCGAGCTCGGTCCGCCACAACAGGGCTCCATCTGAGTCAAAGAGGTAGAGCGAACCGTTACCGTCCGCGGCAGCCGCGGAAACCAGAGGCGGCTGGCCCAGAGCGATGGGGGAAGCGTACGTACCGGGCCCTCCGAGTTTCCTGGACCAGCTCTTTTCCCTCCCGCGGAACAGTTTCAGGATACCTGTCTTGGTCACCACAGCAAGTTGGCCATCCATGAGACTCGCGGGGGATGACCAGACAGGTTCGCCCAACGGCATTTTGACCAGTATGACTCCCTTGTTGGTGACAAGGTAGTAGGTCCCGGACTCCGTGATGACCTGGATATTTCCAGCCTCAACGATGGGTGTTGCCCGGATGGGCCCATCGAGGAGAACACTCCACTCCGGTTCAAGGGTCCAGGGGTCCATGGCCCGGAGTTCACCGTTCCAGAGCCCCTGGACGACCTTTCCTTCCAGCAGAACGGGTGAAGCCTGCCGGTGGTCATCGGCAAGAGAGGCCGGCCACTTCCCGGTTTTCAAAACGGTTTCTCTTTCCACGTCCAGTCTCACGAAGGTACGGTCCCAGGCAGGGAACAGAAGTGCGGAGCCGTGTGAAAGCGGCGTGGCATCCACCACATCTCCCACGGGCGTCCTCGACAGGATATTCCCTTCCTGCGCACCCAGTACGGTGATCCCCTCCTTCCAGCTGGCCACAGCCACACGTTTCCCGGGCAACAGGACAGGGCCGCCGTCCACAAAGGATCCGATCTCCCGCTCCCAGAGGCTGTGCGCTTCCCAGACGGTTACAGTAGGCCCGGCCATGAGCCTCGGACTTCCGGAGGCCAGGGCGGCAAGGTCATCACGGTCAGGTATGACCACGACACCCCTCTCCTGACCCTCATTGGACGCCATGTGGGGGGTGTCCCCCTCGTAAAAATCGCCGAACCGGATGTCCGCGGAGGTGTTGTCTGAGAAAACGTTCCCGGTAATCCACGATTCCGAACCTTGTTCGAAGATGAAGATCCCGTGGCGGTTACCTATGATGCTGTTGCCGGCAATGATTATCCTGGAGTCGCGCAGGTTGATACCCTTACCCACGTTTGCCGCTACAGCGTTGTTAACAAACAGGAAGCGGCTCGTACCGAACCGGGTCCCGTCGATGTTGTCCCGGAAAATACTGTTGGCAACCACACCTGAACTGAAATGCACGTGCAGGCCGTAGCGGGAGTGCTCCAGAACGCAGTACTCCAGAACCGTCCCCTCGCTGCGGTCGATGCGAAGCTCCAGCCAATCGCCCGGTTCGGGGTTCTCGGCCGCGCTGGAAAAAAAGATAGGCGCGTCCGGCTCTCCGCGGGCCACGAGCCTGCCCTCGATAACCAGTCGCGAGTCGTTGACGCCGTCTCCGTCCGGGTCGTAAGGCTCGAAGAGGAACCGTGTCCCCGGTTCGACAGTCAGAACCGCCCCTTGAAAGACCTTCACCTCACCCCGAATCCGGATATCTCCGGAAACAGTGAGGTCCTGGCGAATTTCAGCCGGGATCGAGTTTACCTGGATATCAGGACGGTGCTGGGGGCCGGTGCAGCTGGATAGCAGCAGCAAGAATATAGCTGCCATGAGGAATCCAGAATCCAGGATCCAGGATCCAGGATGAAATCGCAGGTGCGTTAAGCGTTTATGCGTACGTGCGAAAGTCCTTACGCCTGCACGCCTCACGCACACACTCACACACGTATAGTCCATCACCATACTTCCCTCACAACGATATCCACTCCCTGAACCCTGTCCCCAACTTCGAGGGTAAGGGAATGGTCCTCGGTCCCGTCGTAAAACCCCATGAGTTCCCCTGTCTCGGAGGGCCTGCCGATAACCGACCTGGCAGCGGCGTAAAAAAGACCGCCCCGGGACACCTCCAGGCGGTAGCGGCCATTATCGTCTGAAGGTGAGGAGATGAAAGCCGGACGGCCCACCATCTCGGGGATGTCGTAAAGCACCATCCTCATCCCTGCTGCCGGCTCGCCGGTGATCGTCTGAATTGACCCCTCGATGATGATCGCCTCACCGTGGGCGAGAGATCCCTCTCCCCTCGGCCTGTTTATTTTGACCATGGGAAGGTCGGCGATAAGACCCTCCCCTTCCCTGAGAGTGACCGGGTTATGGGGGTAAAACCCCGCAAGGTCTCCCCTGAGTAGGGGCCCCTGGAACGATCCACCCGGGACCCTGAACCGGGCCAGCACGAAATACCTCCCCGGCGTCACGTTCAGAATGAACCGCCCCGAACTGTCCGTCGCGGCGCTTTCGGCGTACGGAAGACCGCGGAACTCCCCCGACGCGTCCAGGAAAACGCCCACCAAAGCCCCCTGAACGGGCCTCCCTTCAAAGAGGACCTTACCCGTGATCCCTTTTCCCCCTTCGACGATCACCGGTGGCGGAGTAGATTCAACAAAGGGAAGGACGACGGCATCGGTCATGTCCCCAAAAAGGCGGAGGGGGTTATTGGCCCAGAAGGCAAACAGTTTTTTCCCGGAAACGGTATCCTGGCTCGATCCCATCAGGAAGTAGGGTCCGGAAGGCAGATTTATCTCAAAACTGCCATTTTCCAGGACAGCAGTCTTGTGTACAGCTCCCCCCGGCTCGCCTCTCATAACCATCACCTCGCCGGACGGCAGGCTACTACCCTCGTATCGGGCCGTTCCAATAAGATTATACGTACTGTCGGCAAGCTGCCTGGTGGAAGCGCAGCCGGTAACAATAGCCAGCAAAGGGATCACGACTGTAAAGAATTTAGGCGCTCTCATGGTTGCAGGTCTCGTTTGCTTATCCTGATCTCAAATCTCATATCTCAGGGTCATCGCTGGAAGGAAGGTATCAACCTGATTTAAAAAAAGGGCTGCCATTGTTTCCAATAACAGCCCTTGCAAGAACCGTGTCTAAATCCAGAAATTCATATGCTACAGGATTTCCGGATCTGATTTAACCAGAAATTCCAGGCAATACGCCCAGACCTTGATCGAGAGTCAGCTGCCCTCGACGATAGTGACAGTTTGGCCGTTTTCGTAGATCCCCGAAGCCTTGAGCCCGCTCGGGAAAACCACATCCACCTGGTAATCACCGGAAGCGGGCAGCCCGAAATGCAGTTCCAACGGAGCCTGGGAGCAGAACCCGGTGAGGGTTTTGACCTCCTGGACACCGACGAGCCTGCCGCCGCTGGAAACACTGACCCTGGCGCCCACGGCATCGGCGTTACTCACCGTCCCCTTCAGGCGGACCTTCAGGTAACGGTTATCGTTGAGTTCGTTCCGATACAGCTTGTTGCTGACGCCCCAGTTGACAACGTACAGGTCCAGGTCACCGTCGTTGTCGATGTCGGCAAAAGCAGTCCCTTTGGTTCTCACCGTTTCGTTCTTCAGGACAGGGTACTCGTTAGCCACATCTGTGAAAACGCCGCGGCCGTCGTTAAGGTAGAGCTTGTTGGCAAGCTTGCAGTCACCCTCGTAAAGGTCCAGGTCACCGTCATGGTCCACGTCGCCGAAGGAGGGACCTTTGCCCCATCCCTCGTCAGCCAGGCCGGAGGCTTCGGAAACATCGGTAAAGACCCCCGAGCCGTCGTTGAGATAAAGCTTGTTGGGACCCACATAGTTGGACACGAAAAGGTCGAAATCGCCATCGGTATCGACATCCGCGAAGGCGGCGCCCAGGCCCCAGTTTCCATCGGCAACGCCTGCATCCCGTGAGGCGTCCCTGAACGTACCATCGCCGTTGTTGATGTAAAGCCGGTTCGGTTCACCGGCAGGATACCGTCCGTTGACGACGTAAAGATCCGGGAACCCGTCCCCGTTCACATCGGAAAAGACAGCGCTCCAGCTCCAGCCCCTGTCCCCGACTCCTGCATCGACCGTCACATCGGTGAAAGTCCCGTCGCCGTTGTTCCGGTACAGGGTATTGGCGGCCCCGACACCGTAATTGGCCAGGTAGAGGTCCAGGTAGCCGTCGTTGTCCACATCAGCAAAAGCGGCTGAATAGGTAAACTCCTTGGAACCCACGCCAGCCCTCGAGGTCACGTCGACAAAGCGTCCGCCATCATTGAGGAGAAGGCGATTGGCCTCTATCTCGTATCGGCCTCCCTTGACGATGTAAAGGTCCTGATCACCGTCGTTGTCTATATCCCCGAAGCATGAGCCCATGGAAAAACCTGGATCGTCGAGCCTGTCCCCCGCTTCCCGGCCTGCCGCTGCGAAGATACCGGTGCCGTCGTTGATGAACAGGGCGTTCTCGCCGCCCTTGTTGGAGACGTAAAGATCCAGATCTCCATCGCCATCAACATCCGCAAAGGCGACCCCTTTCCCGTGGCCCCTGTCACCCACTCCGGCCACGTCGGTGATATCCGTGAACTGAAGGGCGAAAGACGCCGTGGGAAGGACAAGGAGTACTGCCGCCGCCAAGGCAATCGGCCACATGGAAACTCCCCTCATGCTCATGATTCTTCTCCTTTCAATGTTGACAGGGTCGCAAAAAGTCCAATCCGGGACTTTTCGCTCCACGGAAAGGGAAAAGCGTGGTTTTCCCTTTCCTTACAATGACTGCTGATAGATCACCAAAGTCTGTGCGAGACTTTGGCTCAACGGGAACCGAAAA
>JARGFV010000011.1 GCA_029210545.1 bacterium | reverse complement strand
CTTTAGTATTCCGCACAAGCGAACGACTCAGCAACGCCGCCGGAACGGAAAAGAACCTCGTGAATAGTCCGGGCTAGGAGTCTGTGCCCTCCCTGTTAAAAAACAGGGAGGTTCTCTGACAGACTCCTGGCTTAAGTTTTTCGAAAGGCAATTCAGCGAAAAACGGGAAAACATATGGACACGGAGATGGGGGGAGGGGGAGACACGGAGAAAAAGTTCTTCTCTCCGCGTCCCCGTGTCACCGCGTCGCCGTGTCCTGCCAACATTTGGTAAACCGGTGACCATCACCAGTCAGGACTGTCGACAGGAATGCTCCCAAACCTCACCCTGCCCACCATCACGATCATCGGCCCCCTGAAGATCCACCCCTTCGGGGCCTTCGTGGCCGTGGCCATTCTCCTTGGCTACCAGTTGGCCCTGCGGAGGGCGAAGCGGACCGCTCTGGACACCCAGACCCTTGCCGACGCCGGTCTGTGGGCCGTCGGCATCGGATTCGTCATCTCCCACCTGTTCTGGGCCATCCTGTACAACCATGACCTGGTAAGGGAAAACCCCCTTCTTCTCGTAATGGTATGGAAAGGGATCTCCTCTTACGGAGGTTTTTTCGGGGGTACTTTCGGAGGATGGCTTTACCTGAAAAGGAAGGGAATACCGCCCCTTCCCTACCTGGAAGCGATGCTCTTCGGCTTCGTCCCGGCCTGGGTCGTGGCTCGCATGGGGTGCACCACGGCTTTCGATCATCCGGGACGCAGGACCGGTTTTTTCCTCGGCATGGCGGACGGAGCAGGGGTGGTCCGGCACAACCTCGGATTCTACGAGGTCCTCTGGACTGCAGTTATCGCCATTACGCTCTACACTCTACGGAACTACCGTCCCTTCCGCGCCTTCCACATCGCCCTGGTCTTCCTTCTCTATGCCCCGGTCCGCTTCTTCTTCGACAGCCTTCGTGTCGACGACCGCCTGTACCTGGGTTTCACGCCGGGCCAGTATTTCTCAGTTGTTGTTACAGGATTGGGAATCTGGCTGATCATTAAAGGTTTGAGAAACAGGAGGGTACAGGGGGCTGTAAAAAGATAGCGCGAAGCGCAAAGTACGAAGAACGAAGGCAGACGCTTTCCTTCGAGCTTCGCTCTTTGCTCTTTGAACTGGCTGATTATCCCTTCAGCAAAAGGGTAATTAGTGATACCAGGGCAATCAGGACGCTCAGGGCCCCGAAGATCACCTTCCACCGGTGAAGCTGCAGCTGCTTTTCCGCCGCCTCCGCAGAGCGCTCAGCGGGGGTTTTGCCGCCGGCTGGCACGGGCACAGGCTGGACGGACGAAGGAGCGGTGACCCCGGCAGTTACGGACCCCTTCTTGGCCGCCTTCGCCTCGGCCTTGGCTAGCTTTTTCAGGGATTTGTGATTGTCTCTGCCGGGCAACGATCAACTCCAGATTCCGAAGTTAATCCAAGATCCAAGGTCCGAAATCCAAGGGAAAATTCGAGTCCTGGACATGGTCTTAGACCTGGTACCGGAAGAAAGACTCATGGATTATCTTCAGACTCGGACTACGTCCAGGTCCAGGTTTTTTCCAGACACCAGATCCTAGACACTAGACTCTGTTTATCTCTTCTTCCCTGCCTTCGATGAGTCCAGGGCGATCGTCCCGTCGATGTCCGCGAGGCTCACGTTCTTCCCCTCACCGTAGTCGGTGGGATCCGCCCTGAACAAAAGGGTGTGCTTCCCCACCGTGATCCGGTCGCCCTCCTTGATCCCCTGCTTCCAGCTCACTTTCAGGTCATTGACGAACACCCCGTTGGTGCTGTTCTTGTCCTCCACGAAGAAGGGATACCCCTGCCGGTAGATCTCGGCGTGGAACCGGGACACCGCCGGGTTGTCCAGCTTGATCTGGTTGGACGGGTCGCGCCCCACCTTAACGGGCTCGTTGCCCACGTGGACCTCGCGGATGACCTTTTCGTTGAACATGACGATGAGTTTGGCCATAGGGGGGAATCTCCGATTCAGTAATCAGTGATCAGTGATCAGTGATCAGTGATCAGTAACCAGTAACCAGTAACCAGTAACCAGTAACCAGACAGAACGATAGCAAAAGATGGAAGGCAAGTCCAAGATTCGACACCGATTTCAACGCCGATGGATATGTCCACGGGACCGCATTAAAATGGGCGTGCCTTTAAAAAGATGCATGTTTTGCCAGGTCGGCAGGCGTCATTCTTCGCGTGGGCCGAAAAACTTTATTGATCTCCCCCCCCCAGCTGCTCTGTGAGGATGACGGCCAGTTGCATGCCGAGGGTATTCGTTTTTTGAAAATGCCCTCCCCCGAGCAGACAAACGGATTCCACAGGAGATGGAGAGCCCGGGGCAAGGGAGCGAGGGAATTTTTTCACCCTTCGATCACGCCCGCGGCGTGACTCAGGATTGGAATCTCAGATCTCAGTACCCGAATCTCAGATCTCAAATCTCAGATCTCAGGGCTCAAAGGTTTCCTGTGTTACCCTGCCTGCCCAGAGCTTGCCGCCTGTCCCGCTTGGCGTGAGCCTAGTCGAACGGAGCCTGCCGAGGGGAAGGGTGGTTCAGCCTGAGAATGGCTGAGCTGCTGTTAATCCGCTCTCGCCGCCTTTACAGGAACCGAGATCGCTTCGCCCAGGTGTCAGCTCGCGAAGACAAGCGTTGCTGGATTCCGGGTCATCGCCTCGCTCTGCCCGGAATGACGGAGCAGGTTATCCCATGATTTGTGTCCCTCTCCGTGTCCTCCGCCTGCCCTGCCTGCCTTAGTCACGCCACAGGCGTGATCGAAAGGAGCTTGTCGAGGGATGCCTCCGTGGTTAATGCTCTTCCGGGCCTTTAAGTGACACCACTCAGGTACGCATTAATCGGATAAACCGACTATTCTGTGCACCTTCGCGCTTTCTGACCATGCCGACATGCTGATCATCGGGACCCACGGCAAGGGGCTGACGGAACACACCTTCATGGGGGACGTGGCCCACAAGGTCCTCAAGAGGATCCGGGTCCCTACGATATCGGTGCCGGCCGTCAAGTTCCCCGGCGGCGCTGATGCTGCCTGACGCCAGGATGTCTTGACCTACGGTCATCAGGTTCTCACCCTGTATCGCAGATATCAGTGCAAAAAAGAAAGCCGCCCATGAAGGACGGCTTCCTTTTTTGCATGGCGCGCGATGCAGGATTCGAACCTGCGGCCTTTGCCTCCGGAGGGCAACGCTCTATCCATCTGAGCTAATCGCGCAACGTGGTTTCCGTTGTTCACCTGCCGGTGTTACGGAAACCACGTGATAGCACCGTCATAGGTGCAAGTCAAGACAGCGTGCCGGAATACCTCGATACGCTGTGAAGACGGATGGCGTGATGCCAGGGATGCCCCGACAGGCTCCCGGGATCATTTCTTTTTACTGGCCAGACGGCTCTCGACAGATCTTACTTTATCGCCCGCAGAGGCATCCTTATCCCTTCGCTCGTCGATGACAAGGCGTGTCGACACCCGCTCGACACCCTTGTTGAAAGGAACACGGTGCAGGAGCCTCACCACCTCGAGAACCTCCTCCAGGGTGCCCTCCAGGATGGTTCCCATTGGGGTAAGGGTGTATCGGATACCGGTTTCCTGGAGAACCTCGACGCACCCGGCCACGTAGCGGCTCAGGCTCGGAGTTCCCGTGCCCAGGGGCACAACGCTGATCTCGGCGATAACCATGGGAGAAGTTTACAGTATACGGTTCACGGTGAACAGTACTTAACTGTCTACAGTAAACTGTGAACTGTCTACTCTTTACCCTCCATCAGCAGCCTCATACGCTCCATGGGACTGATCTCTTTTTCAGTCTCAGCCTTCGCCGGCGCATCGGAGGTGTACGCCGGGGCTGCCTTTTGCCCGGTCTCCCCCTGGCTGATCTTTTCAATGACCCCTTCAAGACCGCTTGCCGTCAGGAAGCTCCGGAGCTGCTCTTGGGCTTCGGGCGTCCTTCCATCGGCAAAGAAAAGACCCTCGAGAGCGCGGAGCGGATCAGCGTACTCGGGATCCTTCTGCAGTGCCTCTACATATTTGGCCCTGGCTTTTTCGGGGAACCCTTTCTCATGGACCCGTCTGCCCATGCTGTAAAAGAGAAGAGCGTTGTTTTTCGGCTGGTAGGCCAGTTTGCCGCGATCAATATCACCTTCCTCGGCTGGTTCCTTTGCTATCCCAAGCCTGCTCTCCAGTTCCTCCTGGAGATCCAGTTCCGCGCTGGAAGGGAAACCTGGATACCTGTAGTCCAGGGTCCCGTCCGGCTTGAAGAACATGGTGGTGGGAAAAACGACGACCCCGATCTCGTTAAACAGCTCGAGCCGGGCATCCATGATGACCGGGAGGGAGAGGCTGTTCCCGGCGAGGTAATCCCGGATCCTGATCTCATCTTCCGGACCCATATCCTGGTTGTCGGCGTTGACCGTGATCACCTGGACACCATGCCCGTCGTACCGGGCGCCAAAGCGCTGCCAGAGCTCCAGCGCTTTCGCGGACCGCGGGCTCCAGGTGGCCCAGAAGACGACCACGGTGAGCCCCTCGGGATCGGGGACATTGATCTTTTCCCGCTCGATGGTCCTCATCTCCCGCGGCCCGATCCCCTGGCCCACTTCGATGCCTCTTTCAGGCTGCCCGATGGCCGGGACTGCCAGCGTGGATATGATCACCACTGCGATGAACAGAGTTGACTTTTTCACAAGATTCATCCTGGTTGGCCTCTCCTGTTAACCGATCGGAAAAGGGACTGCTTCAAAAAACAGAATCCGGAAGAGGGAATGAGGAATAGGGAAGGGAGAGGAAATGCGCAGGTTCTATTCCACCTCCCCACTTCTCTATTCCATATTCAGAAAACTGGGGCAAGGCCTCAGTTTTCTTTCTCCATCAGCAGCCTCATACGCTCCATGGGGCTGATCTCTTTTTCAGTCTCAGCCTTCGGCGGTGAACCGGGGGTGGCGGCCACGGCTGCCTTTTGCCCGGTCTCCCCCTGGCTGATCTTTTCAATGACCCCTTCAAGACCGTTTGCCGTCAGGAAGCTCCGGAGCTGCTCTTGGGCTTCGGGCGTCCTTCCCTCGGCAAAGAAAAGACCCTCAAGAGCGCGGAGCGGATCAGCGTACCCGGGATCCTTCTGCAGAGCCTCGACATATTTGGCCCTGGCTTTTTCGGGGAACCCTTTCCGGTGGAGCATTTTACCCATGTTGAAGAACAAAAGCGCGTTGTTCCTCGGCTGGTAAGCCAGCTTGCCGCGGCTGGCGGCCTCTTCCTGTGTGGGTTCCTTCGCTATCCCAAGCCTGCTCTCCAGGTCCTCCTGGAGATCCAGTTCCGCGCTGGAAGGGAAACCCGGGTACTTGTAGTCCAGGGTCCCGTCCGGCTTGAAAAACAGGGATGTCGGAAGGACGATGACCCCGATCTCGTTAAAAAGATCGAGCCGGGCATCCATGATGACCGGGAGGGAGAGGCTGTTCTCAGCGAGGTAATCCCGGATCCTGATCTCATCTTCCCGGCCCATATCCTGGTTGTCGGCGTTGACCGTGATCACCCGGACACCGTGCCCGGCGTACCGGGCGCCAAAACGCTGCCAGAGCTCCAGCGCTTTCGCGGACCGCGGGCTCCAGGTGGCCCAGAAGACGACCACGGTGAGCCCCTCGGGATCGGGGACATTGATCTTTTCCCGCTCGATGGTCCTCATCTCCCGCGGCCCGATCCCCTGGCCCACTTCGATGCCCCTTTCAGGCTGCCCGATGGCCGGGACTGCCAGCGTGGATATGATCACCACTGTCATCAGCAGTGCCGATTTTCGAATGAAACCCACCATCATTGACCTCTCAGGTAAAGAATAATTTCACACAGTAAAACAATATTTGAATTTATCACCATTTAAAGGAAATGAAAAACCAAAACCGGTTTCCGGTTCTGGGTGGTTCCCCTCCGGGGAAGGAAAAGCTGATCTTTCTGAAGCGTGTCACGCTGCGTAAAACGATCGGCTGACCGGGGGGGGCAGGGGGTCATCTGCCCCCGCTGTACCGTTTCGAAAGTTCGGTGAAACCGTTATCGAGGAGAAACACGCCCAGGGCCTTTTCCGAATCCGGGGTCCTGCCCTCGGCGAAAAAATCCTCCTCGAGGGCCAGCAGCGGATCCAGGTATTCGGGGTCCCGCTCCAACGCCTTCAACAGCCTCTGGCGGGCCTTCATGGGAAACCCCTTTTTCTTCAGCTGCACGGCCATATTGTAGTAGAGGAGCCCGTTGTTTTTCGGCTGGTATGCCAGCTTTCCACGGGAGGCGGCCTCCTGATCCGTCTGCCGCTTCCGGAGGCCGAGCCTGATCTCCAGTTCCTCCTGGAGATCCAGGGGCGCACTGGTGGGGAAACCGGCATACCTGTAAAGAACTTTACCGATCCGGTCAAGGAAGAACACGGTGGGGACGGCCTTGACCGCGTAGGTATTGAAAAGCACGAGACCCTCGTCGATGTGTACGGGAAGGGTGACGCCGTTCTCCTCGACATAGCTGTCGATGGCGGCCCGGTCCGTAGAACCGAGTCCGTCCTTTTCAGAGTTCACTGTGACGACGCGAAGGGGCTCATCCGGGTAGGCGGCCGAGAAACGATGCCAGAGCTCGAGAGCTGGTGCGGAACGCGGGCTCCAGGTAGCCCAGAACAGGACAACCGTTACCCCTTCCCCGGAGGGCACGTTGAACCGGTTTCCATCTTTCAGCTCCAGGACCTGTGCGGGAAGGAGATCTCCCACCGCGACCTCCCGGTCGCTGACGCCGGCAAAGACCACAGTTGGCAGCATCGCCAGGAAAACGATCATTGACAGGGAACTGGTCCTTTTCCTGATGCCGCCGGTGAACAACGCCTTTATTATGGTTACTGATCTCAAAGTTCCCTCTGTGGTGGCTAACGTGCCGTTTTTTGCCTGTGGCTGGCAGCTACAGGCTGTCTTTAGCATAAAAACGGGCACGGAGGACACTTATCACCCCCGGGCCCGTCTTGCAGTCACTCATCACGCTCTGCGGATTTTGGGTGCAAACTCCAGGCGCTTAGTCGCTCAGTCGCCCCCTCGCCCTGTCTATTATCTATTTCTCCGCCTCTTCCGCGTCGGTGTATTCAGCGTCCACAACGTCATCGTCGGCCGGGGCTTCGGTTCCAGCCGCCTCACCTTCAGAACCGCTCTTTTCCTGGGCGGCCTGGTAGAGCACCTCGGCCAGTTTGTGGGAAGCCTGGCTGATGGTCTCGATGGAACTTTCGATCGCCTCCTTGTCGTTCCCCTTCATGACCTCACGGCCTTTTTCGAGGGCCTCATCGATGTTTTTCGCCTCCTCCTCACCGATCTTGTCCCTGTTCTCCTTGAGGTTTTTGTTCACCTCGTAGATGAGGGAATCGAGTCTGTTGCGCACTTCCACCGTTTCCTTGTTCTTCCTGTCTTCCTCGCTGTGAGATTCGGCGTCCGTCACCATCTTTTTGATCTCTTCTTCAGAAAGACCGCTGGAGGCTTCTATCTTGATGGACTGCTCCTTGCCGGTAGCCGTGTCCTTGGCGGAAACGTGGACAATACCGTTGGCATCGATATCGAAGGTCACCTGGACCTTGGGCATGCCCCGCGGCGCCGGCGGGAGGCCGACCAGGTGGAACTTGCCGAGTGTCCGGTTGTCCACCGCCATCTGCCTTTCACCCTGGAGAACGTGGATCTCCACCTGGGTCTGGTTGTCCTCTGCGGTGGTGAACGTCTCCGACACATTGTGGGGAATGGTCGTGTTGCGTTTTATGAGGGCTGTCATCACGCCGCCAAGGGTCTCGATACCCATGGAAAGGGGAGTCACGTCCAGCAGCACGATATCGTCCACCTCGCCGGAAAGAACGCCGGCCTGCACAGCAGCGCCCAGGGCCACGACCTCGTCGGGGTTGACCCCCTTGTGGGGCTCCTTGCCGAACAGGTCCTGTACCGTCTTCTGGACAAGGGGGATCCTGGTGGACCCGCCCACCAGCACGACCTCGTCGATGTCCGCGGGCTTGAGGCCCGCATCCTTTAACGCTTTCTTGCACGGGTCCACCGTTTTCTTGACCAGATCTCCGATCATCTGCTCCAGCTTGGAGCGGGTGAGCTTGATGTTCAGGTGTTTCGGACCGCTCTGGTCAGCAGTGATGAAAGGCAGGTTGATGTCTGTTTCCTGGGTGGAGGACAGTTCGATCTTGGCCTTCTCGGCGGCCTCCTTAAGCCTCTGCATGGCCATGGGATCACCGGAAAGATCGATCCCCTGGTCCTTCTTGAACTCGGTCACGAGATAGTCAATGACGACCTGGTCGAGGTTGTCCCCGCCCAGGTGGGTGTCCCCGTTGGTGCTCTTGACCTCGACCCCGTTTTCCCAGACCTCGAGGATGGAGATATCGAAGGTTCCCCCGCCAAAATCGTAAACGGCGATCTTCTCGTCCTTCTTCTTGTCCAGGCCGTAGGCCAGGGCAGCGGCGGTGGGTTCGTTGACGATCCGCAGGACCTCGAGCCCGGCGATCTTGCCGGCGTCCTTGGTCGCCTGGCGCTGGCTGTCGTTAAAGTAGGCCGGAACCGTGATAACGGCCTGGGTGACCTTCTGGCCCAGGTAATCTTCCGCGGCTTTCTTGAGTTTCTGGAGCGTCATGGCCGAGATCTCGGGCGGCGTATAGTTCTTTCCGTCGATGTCCACCACTGCGTTGCCGGAACCGTCCTTGACCACTTTGTAGGGGACGATCCTTCTCTCCTCCTCGACCTCATTGTAACGCCGCCCCATGAACCGCTTTATGGAATAGACGGTGTTCACAGGGTTGGTCACTGACTGCCTCTTGGCCACCTGGCCCACCAGGCGCTCATTGTCCTTGGTAAAGGCCACAACCGACGGTGTCGTCCGCCCGCCTTCCTCATTGGGGATGATCTTGGGGCTTCCACCCTCCATCACCGCGACGGCCGAGTTGGTCGTCCCCAGATCGATCCCGATCACTTTCGCCATTGTCGTCTTCCTCCTTGACTACTGATAGCATCGCAAAAGTCCTGTCGGGCTTTTTGCATAAGGTCATCAACTGTCCGTAAAGATTAGTCATGTACCCCCGGCAAAGCCGGGGGGTTTCCCTAAGTACTAAAATGAAGGCTTCCTATCTCAGAAGAGAAAAATAACCACGAACCGGCTGGTGTCAATGCGATACAGGGAGGAGGGAGACCCGAAACCCGCGATTGGTTTTGTTCTGCCCCGGTCGGGATACCTGACAGGCCGTTTTTTCGGTCCCGGTCCGAAGAACGGGTCCGGGCGGCGTCAGGAACTGTTGATCGATGCCGGGACCCCGACCGGAGGGGTTCAATCGGCGGATTTCGGGTATGGTTCCCCCTCAGTAACACGTTACCCGACTCTTCCGGACCTGTCTGGATTTTTTCCATATGAGAAATTATGTCAAGGATGCCAGGGATCTGGCATCCTTGACATAATTTCTCATTCCCCCTAATAAGGTGGCGATGTCTACACCTTTTGAGAAATTATCACCTGTTCCGGAACCGAAGGTCATCGGACGCGCCGAACACGGCCTGTCCCGTTCCCGAATCGACCCGGATGCCCTCAAAGTTCTTTATCGTCTCCACCGGCAGGGACACATCGCGTACCTGGTGGGGGGCGGTGTCAGGGACCTTCTCCTCGGAAACCAGCCCAAGGATTTCGACATCAGCACCTCGGCCCATCCCAACGAGGTAAGGAAGCTGTTCTCCAACTGCAGGCTCATCGGCCGACGGTTCCGCCTGGCCCACATCTACTTCAAGGGCGGGAAGATCATCGAAGTTTCCACCTTCAGGACCATCTCCGATTTCAGCACCGAAGACGGGCGCATTACCTCCGACAACACTTTCGGGACCCCCGGGGAGGATGCCTTCCGGCGGGATTTTACCGTTAATGCCCTGTTCTACAATATCGCCGATTTCTCGATCATCGACTACATGGGGGGGCTCGAGGACCTGAAGAAAGGGGTTGTCCGCTGCATCGGCGATCCGAAACTCCGGTTCCTGGAGGATCCCATCCGCATGCTGCGGGGAGTGAGGTTCGCGGCCCTTCTCGATTTTTCCCTGGACCCGGAAAGCGACCGGCTGATCCGGTCCAAAGGGGAGATGATATGGGAAGGGGCCGTGCCCAGGATCCTCGAGGAGATCGTCCGGATGATGGGGAGAGGCACCGCTGCCCGGGCCATGGAACGCCTTGTGGACAGCGGCCTGATCTCCCACCTGTTCCCCCAGATCGACCAGCACATCCGCATGGAGGGGATCGAACCTTACACCTCCATTCTGTCCAGGATGGACAAGCGGTTCAGGGCCGGTCAGACCCTTGAACCGTGGCTCATCATGTCCTGCCTGTTTTATCCCCTGTTTGAATTCGTCCACAGGGGCAGCCCCGGCGAAGACCATGCCGGCCTTGCGCGTGACACCATCTCCCCCGCCTGCAAACGGATCCAGGTGCCCCGGAAGGTCCAGGACCTCGCCCGCCAGGTCCTCGCCGCCCAGCCTCGCCTCTTCGGCCTGAAAGATGGCCGGTTCAAACCCCGCACCATCCTGAGAAAAGCCTATTTCGAAGACGCCTTCACCCTCTTCGCCATCGCCGCGGCAGGGGACGACAAGGGTCGGGATCTGATCCGTGAGTGGGAAGAGCTCCGCGGCGAAAAGCCCAGGAGTGATAACCCCAGAAGCGCCGGGGACAGGAAACCACAGGGGCTCCGGCAGGGGCAAAGGCCCAAACCGCGGAGGAGGAGAAGGCGTGGCCCAAGAACCGGGCGTCCCCCGGGACATCCCAAAATTTCAGAGTAACTTCAGCGTCATCCTCCACCGGACGGGCATTCCCGAGAACCTCGGGGCCACCGCACGGGCCATGGCCAACCTCGGTTTCGAGCACCTTATCATATCCGAACCCAAGACCTCCGATTGGGAAGCGGCCCGAAAGCTTGCCGTGGCCGCCGTTCCCATCCTTGAAAACGCTCCCGTTACATCGACACTGGAAGAGGCCATCAGCCTCTCAGGCTCCCGGTACCTCGTAGGCACCACAAGTCGTGACCGCAAGTACCGGGATCTCCAGGAGGTGGCCCAGGCGGCCCCCGGCATCCTTCAACGGGCCGCCACGGAAAAGGCCGCCATCCTGTTCGGCCCCGAGGACCACGGCCTTTCCAACGAGGCCCTGACCCTGTGCCACGCCACCGTCACCCTTCCCACGGCAGGCGAAGTCGAGAGCTTCAACCTGTCCCACGCGGTGGCTCTTACCCTTTACACCCTGCTTATCACCGCATCCCCTGAGCCGGCCGCCGCCGGAGCGCCGGAGTCCGCCTCCTTCGAGGATGTGCAGGGGATGTACGGGCATATCCAGGAGCTTCTCACCGAGACGGGGTTCCTCTGGGAGGACAACGCGGATCACATGATGATGGTGCTCAGGGAGTTCGTGAACCGGGCGGAGCCAAACAGTGCAGAAGTTAAAATGATACGAGGTATTTGCAGGCGTTTTCTATACCATCTACGTAACCGCGGATCATGACGCGGGGACGCGGGGACGCAGGGGAAAGGAGGAGAAGATCGAGTGCAAAGTGGAAAGCCGAAGGCCCTGGCTGTCCGTCGTAGCTCGCCAGAGCGAAGTCGGAAGCCTGCCGAAGGGTGGAAGGTGAAAAGATCTCTGCTGTAAGCTGATTGCCGCAAACTGAAATCAAACGTTTGTCATCGCGAACCGGAAACTGCGTGAAGCGATCCCGGGATTGCTTCGTCACGCCATCCGTCTTCGTCACGCAAAAGGCGTGACTACGCCGCGACAAGTCGGCGTGACTCGCAATGACAGACGCAACAAAATCGCTGGTAGGGGATCTTAGCTTCCAGTACCTGGTTCGAAATACTTAGCCCATTTAAAAGAGTTCCCATGCGTTTTTTTCTGCGTTCTACGTTTCCTGCCCTGAGCTTGGCCGAAGGGTGTTTTCCACGTCCGCCGTAGCTTTATGCGAAGGCGGATGCGTTCTCACTTAGCACTTAGCACCCTTCTCTTAGCACTCAGCCTGCTCGCAGGCTGTTACTCTTACTCCCAGCACGTCACCCTGGGAAAGGACGGTTCCGGGACCATCAAGACCCTCATCGAGCACGAGCAGATCACTTTTAGCGGTGCGGCGGAGAAGGTCGAGAGCCGGGCCAGGGCAAAGTGCGCTAACTCCGAACTGGGCTTTGAGAAGATCCACGGGGCCGAGGTCGTTCAATGCGCAAACTGGGTGGAGGATTACCGCGTGTTCGAGGAGGCGATCTACTCCTTTTCCGACGTGAGCGTCCTGTCCACGGGGATGTGGTCTTACACCTGGGAGCGAGTGGGTCCGTTGAAGGTGTTTACCATGCTCTACGAGACCGGGGAGGGCGCACCTACGGAGCAGGACAAGGTGGACGCCCGCAAGGACATGGAAGGGTACCGGGGGGTCACCTTCTCCGTGACCTTACCCGGTTCGATTGTTGAGGCCCCCGGGGCGGTGGTGGAGGGAAAAACCGCCACCTGGGACTACCCGTGGGAGACGGTCATCGACGAGGGATTGACCCGCCTGGAGATGACGGCGAAGGTCAAGCTCGGCTGGTGGGAACGCTTGTTCGGGGGATAGCTTTATCCCTGAATTGTTCCTAGCAGCGTGTCGGAAAACCTCTTGACACGCTGCTGTAAGTTTTTCGGAAAGCTCTTTTTTGGGTCTTTTCTTGAAAGCAGGAGCATTAAACCGGTGAATAACTCCAGTGAATTACCAAATGTGCCATATATTTGTTCTTTTCGGTCTAAATGCTATTTCCGAAAAACTATATCCAGGAGCCTGCATGGGGTTCTCCGACAGGCTCCTAGGGCCAGGTTGATCCCGGTATTGACCGTGAGGTCCAGGCGATCGAACCAGGAAGGCGGTTCATCAGGCGGGTGGAGGAAGAGGTAGGTGGCAATGACGATGTTGAGGAGGACCTGGAGAAAAAACCAGATTGCAATGATCTTCGGCAATCTGGTTTTCGGTTCCGAGTTCCGCGTTCCGGGTTCCGGGTTCCGAGGAGATCATAAAACCAGTGTAAGGGGAAAGCAGTCTGGAGCCAACTGCTTACAGCAAGAAACTGAAAGCTCTGGCGCACCAGATGGCCGCAGAAAAATATTTTTTAGGTGGGATTTGAGATGTGAGACCAAAATTCAGCGCGAACTTTTACGGCGAATCAGCTTTTGATCTTCTCCTGCGTTCTGCGTTCCCTGCCCTGCTTGCCCATCATAGCTTTAGCGAAGGTGGGAGCCTCGTCGAAGGGTGTGTTCTGCGTTCTCTTATAGGTACTCCGAGGCTACGAACGTCAATTTCCATATTCTTCCCCTCCCTTGAGGGGAGGGGATCGAGGGGAGGGTGAAGAATAATCTCCCCCTCACCCCGGCCCTCTCCCACGGTGGGGAGAGGGAGATTGCAGATGATGTGCTTTAGCGTACCGCATCAATCGATGCCGTCGCCGATGCGGTCGAAGCGTGGCCACCTCTTGGCCTTGTTCCACGACCAGTAGATCACCATGGCCTTGCCCTTGACGTCCTTCACATCCACGAACCCCCAGAACCGGCTGTCGTTGGAGTTGTCCCGGTTGTCCCCCATGACGAACATCTTCCCTTCGGGGACGGTGACCGGTCCGAAGGTGTCGCGGCCCTTCAGGAACGATCCCTCGTCGTCGTAGAAAACGGCGTGTGGGTCGTCCACAGGCTTCCCGTCGATGAGGATCTCCTTTTCCTTCACCTCCACCGTCTCCCCCTCCACGGCGATGCACCTCTTGATGAAATCCATCTTGCGGTCCCTGGGGTACTTGAACACGATGACGTCCCCGCGCGCAGGCTCGCGCAGGGAAAAGATCCTCCCGTCACCAAAGGGCACCCGCCACCCGTAAAGGAACTTGTTGACCAGGATGTGGTCACCCACCAGGAGGGTCGGAACCATGCTGGGCGAGGGGATCTTGAACGCCTGGACCACGAAGGTCCGGATGAAAAGGGCGAGGATGAGAGCCAGCACGATGGCCTCGGCATACTCCCGGGCCCTCCCCTTGACCCCGGTCATGCCGCCCTCCGGGGCCATCTGTACGGTGTCTTCCATGGCTGTCTTGTCTTTGGACAATGGGTGCTCCTAATAATTATTGGTGATTAGTGACTAGTGATTTGTGATTAGCAAACGCCTTATATCTCGTTCCATATGAAAAACGATGATGAGAATATCCGATTTTACTCGAAAAGCCAAAGGGGAGTGCAAGGCACGTATTAGCGTAGAGGGTACGTGCGTACGAGCGTAAGATCTTTCGCTCCACGCTTCACGCTTAACGCACACACGAACTCAGTCGACTTTAAGGATAGCCATGAACGCTTCCTGCGGTATCTCCACTCTCCCCACGCTCTTCATCCTCTTCTTGCCTTCCTTCTGTTTTTCAAGCAGCTTCCGCTTCCGGGTGACATCGCCGCCGTAGCACTTGGCAAGGACGTTCTTCCTGAGCGCCCTGACCGTCTCCCGGGAGATGATCCGGCTGCCGATGGCGGCCTGGATCACCACCTCGAACATCTGGCGCGGAATGAGCTCCTTCATCTTCTCCGCCAGATCCCTGCCGCGGTAGAAGGCTTTCTCCCGGGGGATGATGATGGAAAGGGCGTCCACCGTCTCCCCGTTGACCCTGATGTCCAGTTTAATGAGGTCTCCCACACGGTACCCGATGGGGTCGTAATCCAGGGAGGCGTAGCCGCGGCTCGTTGACTTTAGCCGGTCGTAGAAACCGAAAATGATCTCGGCCAGGGGGATGTCGTATTCCAGCATGACCCTGCGGTCCTCAAGGTACGTGAGCCCCTTCTGCTGCCCCCGCCGCTCGGTGAGAAGGGACAAAAGCCCGCCGAGGTAGGTGTCCGGGACCATGATGGTGGTACGGACGTACGGCTCGTGGATCTGGTCGTAATCCCCCGACACAGGCAGCCGGGCCG
This sequence comes from bacterium, assembly GCA_029210545.1. Taxonomy (NCBI): domain Bacteria; species bacterium. The sequence goes on along the minus strand of JARGFV010000011.1, from coordinate 24,776 downwards.
GGTTGTCCACCTCGATCCACGACCCGTCCTTCATGAGGACCTTGTAGACCACCGTCGGGGCCGTGGTGACCAGGTCAAGGGTGGAATGCCTTTCCAGGCGCTCCTGGACCACCTCCATGTGCAGCATCCCCAGGAACCCGCACCTGAAACCGAACCCCAGGGCCTCGGACGTTTCCGGCTCGAAGGTCAGGGAGGCGTCGTTTAAGACGAGCTTTTCAAGGGCCTCCCTGAGCTGCGCGAAATCCTCGCTGGCGGCCGGGTACAGCCCGGCGTAGACCATGGGCCGGACGCGCTTGAAGCCGGGGAGGGGTTTGGACGCCTGGTTTTGAGCCATGGTGACGGTGTCGCCCACCTGAACCTTTTTCAGGTCCTTGATGCCGGCCACGATGTAGCCGACATCTCCGGTCTGAAGGAGTTTTTCCTTTACGGCAGCCGGCCTGAAGGTTCCGATCTCGCCGATCTCGTAGGTGCCTCCCTGGGCCATGAGCTTCATCATGGTGCGGGATCTCAACTCCCCGTCGAAGATCCTTACCAGCGCTACCACACCCACGTAGGTATCGTACCACGAGTCGACGATGAGGGCCCGCAGAGGCCCGACGGGATCTCCGACGGGAGGCGGCACCAGCTTCACCACGGCTTCCAGGAGATCGCTGATACCGGCACCGGTCTTGGCGCTGACCTCTAGGACATCCTCGGGATCGATGCCGAGGATCGAGACCAGCTGCCCTTTCACCCTTTCGGGATCGGCGCTGGGCAGATCGATCTTGTTGATCACGGGGACAAGGACCAGGTCCTGCTCCACCGCCAGGTAGGCGTTGGCGATGGTCTGGGCCTCCACACCCTGGACAGCGTCCACCACCAGGAGGGCCCCCTCGCAGGCCGAAAGGGAACGGGACACCTCGTAGGAAAAGTCCACGTGCCCCGGTGTGTCGATGAGGTTCAGGGAATAACGCTGTCCGTCGGTTGCGATGTAGTCGAGCCTGGCGGTCTGGGCCTTGATGGTGATCCCCCGCTCACGCTCGATGTCCATGGAATCGAGGACCTGTTCTTTCATGTCCCGCTGACTCATGGCACCGGTGACCTCGAGGAGACGGTCGGCCAGGGTTGATTTCCCGTGGTCGATGTGGGCGATGATGGAGAAGTTGCGGATGTGGGATTGCTTCATTAAGACAATTCCAAATTCCAGATTTCAAATTCCAGATTGATCCAAGGTCCAAAATCCAAAATCCAAGGGGAAACAATTGGATATTGGACTGATTTACTCCTCTTCACCTTTTCCCTGCCCTGAGCCTTGTCGAAGGGCCCTCTTCTCCTCTTCCAGGGATTCCTCAGCACTCTGCACACTGCACTCTGCACTCGCCTCCCCAGGATCTATCGGAGGAGACATAAACATCCTGAAGGGTCTGGCAGGGTCCTTGAGGTAGATGGAAACGACAAGATATACCGCGAAGAGGCCAAAGGCCAGTCCGAAGGGCGCTAAAATGTAGAACAGTGGTGCTGTCATGTCAAGGGTGGCCCTTGAGGGCCAGGTTTCCGGTTTTCAGAGTACGGTTTACAGTCTAAAAGCCTCAAAGTTGCCCCCATGTTCCAGGGTTCACACTGTGAACCGTAAACTGTGAACTGTAAACTACAATTCCAGACTCATCTTCAGGCGCCAGTCGGTGCGGTCTGGGTTCCTGGACCGCCCCAGGCCGATGGTCCAGCACCGCCCCGGCAATTGGACCGTGAGGCTCTCTTCGGCCATGATCCCGGTGTCCAGGTCGTACTGCGCCTGACCTTCAACCCGGACCTTTCCGAGCATGACATGGCTGCCGCCCTTCAGCGTCTCCGTGAACCCTTCGGCCGACATCCGCCCGACCTCGACGCCGAACCGGGGCGAGTCGTATCCCGCCCGGTTCTCCCAGCCCCTGATCGCCGCGGTCCGCGCATCCATGGAAGGCAGGATCAGGCCGTACTCGGCGTCCCGGTTCCGGGACGCTTCGAAGTAAAAGCCGGAGGCGGAGAACCTGGTGAAACCGTAAGTCCGGCCAAGTTCCAGTTCGGTGTCCTCCCACGCCCCGACGGTAAGGTCCCAGTTCAAACCCTCCGAGGTCAGTTGATGGGTCACCTTTCCCGACATCACCCGCCGCTTTTCGATCCGGTCCTCCGCGTCCCTGGCGACGGTGCCGGAAAAGGATGCCCCCCTGGCCGATGCCAGGGTCAGATCGAACCCGATCCGGCTCTTTCCCCACTCCCCTGCCGCCTCCAGCGCCAGGCGCTGGGTCATCTCGAAGAGGAGCGACCTGTCCTCGATGGTCCCTTCGGCTTCCTCCGATACCAGGGCCCGGGCATGGATCACGCCGCCCAGACGACCGGGACCCGTGAAAACCAGGGACGCCGCGGGTTCCAGCAGGGTCCTTTCACCATCCTCGTCGAACAGGACCTGTCGAACACCGATGCCGGTCCTGAGAGGTCCCAGATCCACGGGTCCCAGGTCCAGGGCTGCCGAACGCCTGTCCGGAGAGGGGCCCGACCTGGACAAAACGGCCAGGGGCAGAAGGCTGCTCGTCTGAACCGTAAACCCGACCGGTCCAGGATCCCACTCCAGGGAAGCGTGCCTGAAAACAGAACCCGGGTAACGTTCCTGGAACGATTGACCGAACAGGGAAGGAGCGTCCGGATCGCCGGCATCGTACCACCTCGCCCGCAGCCAGAGATCCGGCATCAGGGCGCTGGAATGGTCACCTGCGATGTACCAGCGGTCATTATCCCCGCCGCCCATGGCGAAACCGGAAAGATCCCCGCCGCCGCCCAGGTCCAGACGGTAGCGCGCCTGGAGACCAAGGCCGTTGGCGTCCCGGCTGAAGGTCCTGGGGGTCAACGTGACGTCGGCGTAGGGCCCCAGGGTGATGAACACCGGCCAGGAGGACTCGAAGCCGGTCTCGTCGGAGAACCTGAAATCGGGGAAGAGGATCCCGGTCTGCCGGTCGGTTTTCACAGGGTACAGGAGGTACGGCGTGTAGAACACGGGAATGTCCAGTATCCTGAAGGCGGCGTGCCTGGCCTCCAGGTATCCTTCCTTCCTGACGAGGATCTCGGAGGCGGTGAAAGACCAGTCGGGGCAGTCACCCGGACAGCTTGTGAAAACACCCTTGCGGATGCTGTACTCCTCAGGTCCGGTACGTTTGATGTCCTCGCCCCGCACCCTGAAACCGTTCGGGACGATGATGATCTGTCCCCGGGAGATCCCCCCGGTCAGGTCGGACAGGTTCAGGGCGAGGGTGTCTCCCGTGAAGGTCCCCCCTCCCCCGCTCTCCTCCATGACCACGTTTCCCGACAGGCGCATGACGTCCGAGCCGGGATCGTACCTCATGGAGTCGGCCCTGACCGTCACTCCCTCGCCATTAACCACGACCTGTCCCTCGGCGATAACGGTTCCGTCCGCAAGGGTTCGCATGGAACCCGCCGAGACGTCGATCCTGGACAGGTCCTGGGCCCGCGTCATAAGCGGGGCCAGAAAAACAATCAATAGAACTATCCCCACACATGCCTTCTTCAACTTCTGGCTCCTGTTTCCCCAGCTCTTCCAACACTTTCCCCGCCAGGACGATCGAACCTGCCGCGATGACAGTGCCGGACTCTCCCGCCCACTCCCTGGCCATCTTCAGCCCGTGGGAGACAGATTCGGCAGACCGTACCTCGAACCCCTCGGGAAACTGTCCGGCCATCTCGCGTACGCCCGCGGCCCTTGGGTGATCCAGGGGGACCAGGACGACACGGCGTCCCAGGCGCCCCATCCAGGCTGCCATCCCCCCCAGGTCCTTGTCAGCGAGAGCGGAAACCAGCCACACCGCCGGCTCGATCCCTTCCAGGGAGTCGACCAGGGCCCGGACAGCCGCCGGGTTGTGCGCCCCATCCACCAGGACAGGCGGCCTGCCCTGTACCCACTGGAAACGGCCAGGCCAGCGCGCTTCACCCAGACCCCGGACCGCGTCATCCATGTCAAGGGACCACCCGGACCCGTCCATCGATTCAACGGCGGCCAGGACGCACGCCGCGTTACCCAGCTGGAACCGTCCGGGAAGGCCGGGAGTCACCTTGCCCATACTCCATTTCCTGCCGTTAAATTGCAAGGTCCGACCACCAGGTTCCCCCCCGGCCTCCCACCGTGCGTTAAAATCCCTGCCGAAAAGAACGACATCGGAACCGGCCTTATCGGCATACCGGAGGATAACATCCCGGGCCTCGGGAACGACCGGCCCCACGATCACCCGCCTTCCGGCTCTCATGACAGGAGCCTTGTTGGCAGCCACCTCCTCCACAGTGGACCCGAGCCATTTTCCGTGGTCCAGGTCCACGCTCGTGATGACCGACAGGAAAGGATCGGTGACGTTGGTGGCGTCCCACCGTCCGCCGAGACCGACCTCCAGGATGGCCACATCCACTTTCCTCCGGGCGAAATGGAGCAGGGCCATGGCAGTGGCGAACTCAAAATAGGTCAGCTCAACACCCGTGTCCCTGACGTCGCAAACCAGCTCCGTCAGTTCGTCGGGGGTGACCGGTCTTTCACCGACCACGATCCTCTCGGCAAAACCGTGCAGGTGGGGAGATGTGAAACGTCCCGTTACAAGCCCGGAAGCCGAAAGCACGGCACCGGTCATGGCGACCACGGATCCCTTGCCGTTGGTTCCGGCAACGAGCATGTGGGGATACTCTCTATGGGGATGACCCAGGCTCTTCAGGACACCGTCGATCCTCTCAAGGCCTGGCTTGATCCGGGACTCGTTTAGGCTGGCAAGGTAGTAAAGGGCCAGCTCGGGGTTCATTGAGCTGTGAAAGCCCTCAGGAGTGTGACGATGGTCTTCTTGAGTTCCTTGCGGTTGACAATGCGGTCGATCATCCCGTGCTCGAGAACGAACTCCGACCTCTGGAACCCCTCGGGCAGTTCCTGGCGGATCGTCTGCTCAATGACCCTGGGGCCCGCGAAACCGATGAGCGCCTTTGGTTCGGCCAGGTTGACGTCACCGAGCATGGCGAAACTGGCTGTTACACCACCCGTGGTCGGGTCGGTGAGGACCGAGATGAAAGGCAGCCGCTCCCGCCTCAAACGGGCGAGAGCGGCGCTGGTCTTGGCCATCTGCATCAGGGAAAGGGCACCTTCCTGCATGCGAGCCCCGCCGGAGGAGGAGATTATGATGATGCCGCACCTGAGCTCAACGGCTTTCTCGATAGCCCGGGTGATCTTTTCCCCCACCACGGACCCCATGCTTCCGCCCATGAAGAAAAAGTCAAAGACGTTGAGGACAACGGGGACCCCGTCCAGGGTACACGTGCCGGAGATGACCGCGTCGGCAAGCCAGGTTTTCTTGACCGCCGACTTGATCCTGTCCCGGTATTTCAGGGAATCCTTGAACTGGAGGGGATCCTCGCTGTGGATCTGGGCGTCGAACTCCTCGAAGGTTCCCGGGTCCACGAGGAGATTGATTCGCTCCCGGGCCGTTATCCTGAAGTGATATTCGCACTTCGGGCAGACCTTGAGGTTACGATCGATCTCCTTGCTGTAGATGATCTCGCCGCAATTGTTGCACTTGATCCACAGCCCTTCGGGGACCGTTACCTTGCGACGGTCCGATCTTTCCGGGCCGGACGGCCTGCGGCGGAACCAGGTAACCATGTCTTGTTATCGCCCCTCGACCTTTGGAAGTTTTTTCAGCGACTCGGCGATCATTTCTTCGGGGTAAGTGTAATCCAACAGGTCGCCTGCGAGGTACGAATCGTAGGCTCCCATGTCGAAGTGACCGTGACCGCTGAGGTTGAAAACGATGACCTCTTCCTTCCCTTCCTCCTTGCAGCGGAGAGCCTCGTCGAAGGCCGCCTTGATCGCGTGGGCCGACTCCGGGGCGGGGATGATCCCCTCGACACGGGCGAACTGGAGCGCCGCCTCGAAGACGGGGTTCTGGGTGTAGGCCACCGCCTCCACTATCCCCTCCTTGTGCAGCTGGCTGACCAGGGGGGAATCGGCGTGGTACCTCAGGCCGCCAGCGTGGATGCCGGGCGGAACGAAGTCGTGCCCCAAGGTGTACATGAGCATCAGGGGCGTCATCTGGGCAGTGTCCCCGAAGTCGTAAGCGTACACGCCCTTGGTCAGTGTCGGGCACGAGGTGGGTTCTACGGCAACCATCCGGATGTCCTCACCGGCCAGTTTCTCGGGCATGTAGGGGAAGGCCAGACCCGCGAAATTGCTGCCGCCGCCGCAACAGCCGATAAGGACGTTGGGCTTTTCCCCGACCTTCTTGAGCTGCTCCTTGACCTCCAGGCCGATGATGGACTGGTGCATGAGGACGTGGTTAAGGACGCTGCCTAGGGAGTACTTGGTGTCGTCCCTGGTAGCGGCATCTTCCACGGCCTCGCTGATGGCCATTCCGAGGCTGCCGGGCGAGTCCGGGTCTTTTGCGAGGATACTGCGCCCCGCGTTGGTTCTGTCTGAAGGGCTGGGAATAACCTCGCCGCCCCAGACCTGCATCATGGACCGGCGGTACGGTTTTTGATGATAGCTGACCTTGACCATGTAGATGGTACACTCGAGACCGAACATCTGGCAGGCCAGGGAAAGGGCGCTTCCCCATTGACCGGCGCCGGTCTCGGTGGCGATGCGCTTGACCCCTTCCTTCATGTTGTAATAGGCCTGCGGGATGGAAGTGTTGGGCTTGTGGCTTCCGGCGGGGCTGACGCCCTCATACTTGTAATAGATCCTGGCCGGGGTGCCGAGGACCTCCTCGAGATGGTAGGCGCGGTAAAGAGGGCTGGGCCGCCACAGCCTGTAGATGTCCAGGATCTCTTCCGGGATATCGATCCACCTCTCCTGGGAGACTTCCTGCTCGATAAGACCCATGGGGAAGATCGGGGAGAGGTCCTCGGGACCTATGGGCTGTCCGGTTCCGGGGTTAAGCGGGGGGGCGGGCGCTGTGGGCATATCCGGGAGGACATTGTACCAGGCCTTGGGGATCTCCCTTTCGCTAAGATGAATCTTCTTTGTGATCATCTTCCTCTCCTTTCAAGGATGCATGAAAAGGTTCTGGAATGCGGAATCCCTGTAGCGTCGCAGCTGAATGCGAAGACGGATGGAATCAGAAATTGTTGATCTTGCCTTGGTATCACGGTTGGTGGCAAAGTTCAAGAAAATCGGCGGGTTAAGCATTCGGCTTCCAGCCGAAAGCTGCTATTTTTGAGCTATATTTTATCTCGAGGCGGGCTCAAAAATGCCAGAATCTTCTCCAGCACCCTCTCCGGAGACATATCATCGCTGCCGAACGGCACATTTTTCCGCTCCAGTTCCTGTCTCACAGCCAGGTGGTCAGGAAGGAAGGCTTCAGGAACGGTCCTGTGTGGTCCTGTCAGCACCTCGAGGGGGGTGCCGGAGGAAAGGACCTTTCCGTAGTCGAGATACCAGAGGAAGTCCACCATGGCGACCTGCTCCGGAATTTCATGGGTCGCCATGAGGATGGCCGTACCGGTAGATTCGCAATAGTGCCTGGCCTGTGAAAAGAATTCCCGGACTCCCGATGGATCGAGGCCATCGGTGGGTTCGTCGAGGACAAGGAGGTCGGTTTCCATGGCCAGAACGCCGGCAATGGCCACTCTCCTCATCTGACCGCCGGAAAGGGAGTGAACGGACCTTTTCAGCAGATCTTCTCCCAGGCCAACCCACCGGAGGGCCCTGGTGACCCGCCGGGCCACTTCTCCGGGATCGAGTCCCAGGTTGCGGGGACCGAAGGCGACATCCTCGAAAACGGTCTCGCAGAAAAGCTGCCGTTCCGGGTTCTGGAAAAGCAGTGCTACACGCATCGGAATGCCGCCCTTCGAACGCCTCAGAAAAGCCAGTTCTTTTCCCCTGAAAAGAACCCGACCTCCATCGGGGTGGATGAGGCCGTTTGTCAACTGCAAAAGGGTGCTCTTCCCTGACCCGTTAGGACCGCAGAGGAGGGTGATGGAACCTTCCGGTACGTCGATTTCAATATCATGGAGGGTGGACGCTGCACGGTCCTGGATCCGGTAACTGAAGTTGACCTTCTCCATGCGGAGTACGGACGGTCCCCCAGGGGCGGCTCTGTCCTCCACGATGTCAGGATCCACACCTGTCCCGTCGGGTCCGGCCTGCTTACCGGTCCTTTCCATGGCTCGAGTGACGGCCCTGCTCAGCGAGGAGTTGTTCGCCGGTACCGGTACCGGGATCCCCAGTCGATCCAGTTCAGAGGCCAGCCTGATCGTGAACGGGATCTCGATCCCGTGACCTGGAGCCCGTTGCAGTGCCGCAAAAAGTTCACCGGGCGCACCTTCAAGAGCAACCTTTCCTCCGTCCATAACCACCACCCGGTCGGCACCGGCCGCCCGGGCGATATCGTGCGTGATCAGAATAACCGCGGTCCCCCTTCGCGCCAATGAGGTGACTGCCTTTATCACGGCTGCCCTCGCGACGGGGTCCAGGTAAGCTGTGGGCTCGTCCAGGATGAGGAGGTCCGGTTCCATGACCATGACCCCGGCGAGGGCAGTCATCTGCTGCTCGCCTCCGGAAAGCTTGTGGGGCATGCGGTCCCGGAGGTGTTCGATACCGAGCTCGGAAAGGACAGACTCCACCTTCCGCCTGATCTCGGCGGGCGGCAGGGCTGCCACCTCAAGGCCGAAAGCGACATCCTCCTCGACAATGGAGGTAACAAGCTGGTTTTCAGGGTTGGAAAAAAGAAGTCCCACCCTAGGGTCAACCCTGCCTGGATCCCCCATCGCCCCCCCCAGGCTTATTGATCCGGAATCGGGCTGAAGGATCCCTTTCACGAGGAGGGCAAGGGTGCTTTTACCCGCGGCATTGGGGCCGATAACGGCCACGAATTCGCCTTTTTCCGCGGTGAGGTCGAGCCCGTCCACCGCCCGGATCCCTCCCGGGTAGGTGTAGAACAGGTTTTTTATCTCGAGGAATGACACAATTTGAGTTCTATGTACTAAGTGCTGGGAGCCTGTGCCCTCCCTGCTAAGAAAAAGGGAGGTTCTCCGACAGGCTCCTAGTTCCGCATTCAGGTCCGAGCTATATTTGAAACAAAAAAAGCAAGGACCCGGGTCCTTGCTTTTCACATAGTTCGACATTGAAAGGGACCTGGATCCTCAGTCCTTTTTGTCCTTCTTTACGGCCACATTTTTGACAGGCGCTTTTTTCGGCTTGGCTGCGGCTTTCTTGTCGGTGTCCTTCTTCCTGGCAGGAGCCTTCTTGGCAGGCTTGTCTTCCTTCGCCTTGGCGGCAGCCTTCGCCTTGGGCGCAGCTTTGGCCTTTCCTTTGACCTTTGGACTTTTCTCCTTGGCCTCTTTTATCGGCCTGTCCACCAGCTCCACCAGGGCCATGGGTGCGTTGTCCCCGGCCCGCGGGTCCATCTTGATAACCCTCGTATAGCCGCCTTGGCGGTTTTTGTAACGCTCGGCATATTCAGTGAAAAGTTTTTTGACGACCTCGTTGCTTCTGACATACGCCACGGCCTGTCTCCTGGCGTGAAGATCCTCCCGTTTTCCGAGAGTGATCATCTTCTCGGTCAGCCTTCCGATCTCCTTGGCCTTGGTCTCGGTGGTGACGATCCTCTCGTGCTGGAGGAGGGAGGTGACCATGTTCCTGAACATGGATTTCCTGTGTGACGATGTCCTGTTGAACTTTTTCCCTGATATGCCATGCCGCATCTTGAATCCGCCTTTCCCGTATCACTTATTAAATTGACGGTTGATCAAATTTGATAGAGTCGCAAAAAGTCCAATCCGGGACTTTTTGCTCCACGGAAAGGGAAAAGCGTCGTTTTCCCTTTCCTTACAAATCAATGACTTACGGTGTTAGTCATTGATTTGGGCGCCCCGCGCGGGGCGCGTTGATGGACTTTTTGCGAGTCCATCAAATTTCGCCGCGCCCGGGAGAGGCGCCCGGAGAGATGGTCAATATTCAAGCCATCTATCCGCGAGGGCAGGAAAACCACGCTTTTCCTGCCCGACAGGCAAAAGTCCAGCCAGGACTTTTGCCCCTACTCTCAGACTGCTTCCTGGGTTTCTTCAGGCTCGTCCTCGGAGGGGGTCCACCCCAGGATGTCCATACCGAAGGTAAGGCCCATCTCCTCGAGGATATCCTTGAGCTCATTAAGGGATTTACGGCCGAAATTCTTGGTCCTGAGCATCTCCGGTTCGGTCTTCTGGACCAGTTCGCCGATATTCCCGATGTTGGCATTCTGCAGACAGTTAATGGACCGGACAGAGAGCTCGAGCTCATTGACGTGCTTGTTGAGCTTCTCGTAGAGCTTCTTTTTTTCCTGCTCCGATTCCTTTTCCTCTTTCTCATCGTGGACATCGTCCTCCTCGAAATTGATGAAGAGGTTCATGTGCTCCTTGACGATCTTCGCGGAGATGGCGAGAGCATCATCCGGCGCTATGCTGCCGTCAGTGGTGATCTCCATGATGAGTTTGTCGTAATCGGTCGTTCGACCGACACGGGCGTTTTCCACCCAGTAGTTCACCTTGACGATAGGAGAGTGGATCGAATCGACGATTATGAAATCCACCGAAAGTTCTTCATCCTTGTTGAGCTCGGCAGGTACAAACCCCTTGTTGACCTCCACGACCATCTCCATCTTGAGATGAGCGCCCTTCTCCAGGGTGGCGATGGGGAGCTCGGGATTCAGGATCTCGACGTCCTGGTCCGTGATGATATCGCCGGCAGTGACTACGCCTTCGCGCGCCACATCGATGGAGATCACCTTGTGGGCCCCCGAATGAACCTTGAAACGCAGTTCCTTCAGGTTCAGAACCACCTGCGTCACGTCCTCGAAAACCCCCGGAATAGTCGAGAACTCGTGGAGGACGCCCTCGATCCTGAAGGCTGTAACAGCCGCTCCCTGGAGGGAGGAGAGCAGGACCCTGCGAAGTGCGTTACCCAGTGTCGTTCCGAAGCCTCTCTCGAAAGGCTCTGCCGTGAAACGGCGGAAGGTGTCTGTTTTCGAGTCCTCTACGAACTCCAGCCTTTTAGGGCGCGTCAGACTTTTCCAGTTCTTTTCCATCATGGTCATGATCCCCTTTTGACGGACCCGTTACTTATTTGGAGTAAAGCTCCACGATAAGCTGTTCGTTCACCGGGAGTGCGACTTCGTCCCGGGTGGGATAGTTCTTGAACTTCCCCAGGAAATCAGGAGCTTGCAGTTCCAGCCAGGTGGGCGTGCTCTTCCGCTCGGCGGAGACGAGTGCCTCCTGGACCCGGGTCGATTTCCGGCTTTTCTCGCGGATCTCGATAACGTCGCCGGGCCTGAGAAGATAGGAGGGAATGTTGACCTTGCGACTGTTGACAGCAACGTGTCCGTGCCTGACAAGCTGCCGTGCATCGTTCCTGGACCCGGCGAAACCCAGCCTGAAAACGGTATTGTCCAGCCTCCGCTCGAGCAGGATGATAAGGTTCTCACCTGTCACACCCTTCTGCCCGTCCGCTATCTTGAAGTAATTCCTGAACTGCCCCTCCATGACACCGTAGATCCGGCGCGCCTTCTGTTTCTCCCTGAGCTGGATGCCGTAGTCGGACTGCTTGACGCGGCGGGTCCCATGCTGCCCGGGAGGGTAGGGACGGCGCTCAACGGCGCACTTGTCGGAATAACACCGGTCTCCCTTGAGGAAGAGCTTGGCGCCCTCCCTGCGGCAGCGACGGCAAACTGATTCTTTGTACCTTGCCAATGGATTCCTCCTTAGGTCAGACCCTGCGCCTCTTGGGCGGACGGCAACCGTTGTGAGGGATGGGTGTGACATCCCTGATCATGGTAACCTCGAGTCCGGAAGCCTGGAGCGACCTGAGGGCCGCCTCCCTGCCGGAGCCGGGTCCTTTAACAAAAACATTCACCTTTCGGATACCATGTTCCATGGCCCTCTTGGCCGCGTCCTCGGCAGCCAACTGGGCCGCGAAGGGAGTACTTTTCCGTGACCCCTTGAACCCCTTGCTCCCGGCGCTGGACCAGGAAAGGGTATTGCCGACAGGATCCGTAATGGTGATGATCGTATTGTTGAATGTGGCCTGGATGTGAGCCACACCGACAGGAATGTTCTTCTTGACTTTCCTGCCCGAACCTTTTTTCGGTTTAGCCATTTCTCCTCCCGTGCTTGGGACTATCTCTTCTTCCGGCCGCCGATGGACGGTCGGTGTCCCTTCCTGGACCGGGCGTTTGTCTTGGTCCTCTGACCACGGACAGGGAGTCCCCGCCTGTGGCGAAGCCCCTGGTAGCAGCCAAGGTCCATCTTCCTCTTGATGCTGAAAGAGATCTCCCGGCGGAGATCGCCTTCAACCATATGGTTTTTCACGATGATGTCCCTGAGGCGGATGACCTGACCCTCGTCAAGGTCCACGACCCTGACATCGGGATCAACATCGGCTTCACGAACGATCTTGACGGCCTTGGAAGGGCCGATACCGTAGATATAGGTCAGCGCAACCTCTATCCTCTTGTTCCTGGGTAAATCTACTCCGGCAATACGAGCCACGCAAACACCTCCTGTAATCAGCCCTGCCGCTGCTTATGCTTAGGGTTCTCGCAAAGCACCCGGACGATACGTTTTCGCCGAACGATCTTGCACTTGTCACACATCTTCTTGACAGAAGGTCGAACTTTCATGACATCCTCTTTCCGTTCAGAGCGACTGCCTACTTCGCCCGGTAGGTGATCCTGCCTCTTGTCAGATCATAAGGGGACAGTTCAACCGTAACCTTGTCTCCGGGCAGTATGCGGATATAGTGCATCCGCATCTTCCCGGAGATATGCGCCAACACCTGGTGACCGTTTTCCAACTCCACCCTGAACATGGCGTTGGGCAGTGGTTCAACAACCGTCCCCTCAACTTCTATTGCTTCTTCTTTAGCCATTAAATCTTGATCTCCTGTTGCAAGGGACGCATTGATGACCTTTGCACCGCCACGATTACTGACTTTTGGCTGCTTTTTCCCAGCCGAACACCGAACAATCCCCGGCTAAGCGATCTAGTTATCCACGGTCACGATCAGCGGCCCGTTTTCGGTCACCGCAACGGTGTGTTCGAAGTGGGCAGACAGCTTTCCATCAGTGGTCACTGCTGTCCATCCGTCCGCTAGTACCTTGACATCGTCGGTGCCGGCGTTGACCATGGGTTCGATGGCCAGTGTCATCCCCGGTTTGAGCCTGACCCCCCACTGGGGCTCGCCGTAATTGGGAATCTGCGGTTCCTCGTGGAGACTCCGGCCGATACCGTGCCCGACAAAAACCTTCACCACGGAAAAACCGTTGTCCTCGACGTAATTCTGGACGGCGCTCGAAATGTCGCCGATCCTGTTACCCTGCCGGGCCTGGGCAATCCCACGGTCAAGGGCCTCGCGTGTCACGTCGAGGAGCCTCTGCGTCTCCTCATCCACTCTCCCCACCGTGAGGGTAACCGCGGCGTCGGAGTAAAACCCCTTATGGAGAGCTCCGAAGTCGAGCCCGACGATATCTCCCTCGGCGAGGATCTTGTCCTCAGAAGGGATGCCGTGAACGACCTCCTCGTTGACCGAAACGCATATGCAGGCCGGGTACCCGTTATAACCCCTGAACGCCGGTACGATACCCAGCTCCCGGGATATCCGGTCCGCTTCCCTTTCGATATCCATGGTGGTGATGCCCGGTTTCACCACCTGTCTCATTCTTTCAAGGACCTTTGCTACACACCGGCCGCCCTCCTGTATAACGGCGATCTCGGCGACAGACTTGCGGTGGATCATCTCAGGTGTCCGGTCCCTTCAACAGGCCTGAAAAAGCCTCTTAACTGCCTACGGCCTGGAGAATCCTGGAAAAGATATCCTGGATACCTCCGGTTCCCTCGATGTGTCTCACCTTCCCCTGATCACCGTAATAAGCGATGAGGGGTTCCGTCTGCCGGGTGTAAATAGCCAGGCGCTGACGAATGGTCTCTTCCTTATCGTCATCCCTCTGGTACAGCTCACCACTGCAGCGGTCGCAGACACCATCAGCTGCCGGCGGGTTGAAGGCGAGATGGAAGCTCTCCCCGCACCCCTTGCACATCCGGCGGCCCGTCAGACGGGACACGAGCTCCTCTTCGTTGACTTCGATACTGACCACGTGGTGGATTTCCCTACCCAGTTCATCCAGGATCTCCTGAAGCGCTTCGGCCTGGGGAATGGTCCTCGGAAATCCGTCCAGGATAAACCCGTTAAAAGCGTCGGCCTCCTTGAGCCTTTCGGCGATGATCCCGATGACGACACGGTCCGGGACCAGTCCCCCCGAGTCCATGAAGCCCTTGGCCTCGACACCGAGAGTTGTGCCTTCCCGGACGGCGGCTCGGAGGATATCGCCCGTGGAGATCTGCGGGATCTTCCACTTGTCGATCATGAGCTTGGCCTGGGTGCCCTTGCCTGCGCCAGGAGGTCCCAGCAGGATAAAGTCCATCATCGTCTCCCCTTGATTCTGCCCTTCTTCATGAACCCTTCATAATGTCTCGTCACCAGGTGGGTCTCTACCTGGGTGACCGTGTCCAGGGCGACACCGATAACGATGAGCAGACCGGTTCCCCCGAAATAGAAGGGCACGTTAAAGATCCGGTAAAGGACCTCCGGAAGCACACACACCATTGAAAGGTACAGGGCCCCCCCGAAGGTGATCCGGGACAGCACCCGGTCGATGTACTCGGAGGTCTTCCGACCCGGTCGGATCCCCGGGATGTACCCGCCGTACTTCTTCAGGTTTTCAGCCACATCCACTGGATTGAACTGGATGGCGGTGTAAAAATAGCAGAAGAAGATGATCAGGCCCACGTAAAGGACTGTGTACAACGCGCGCCCCGGGGCGAAGGTGTTGGCGACCGCTTCCATGATGGGGTTCTTGATGAACCCCGCAACGGTGGCCGGGAACATCAGGATGGACGAGGCGAAGATGGGCGGGATGACCCCGGAAGTGTTTACCTTGAGGGGCAGGTGCGTACTCTGCCCTCCGTACATTTTGCGGCCCACGACGCGTTTGGCGTACTGGACCGGTATCCGGCGTTGCCCGCGTTCCATGAAAATGATCAACGCGATGGCCCCGACCATGATCACCAGGACGAACAGCATCAGGAAAACAGAGATCTCACCGGTCCGGACAAGGGAGAAGGTCTGGACGGTTGCCGTGGGCATCCTGGCGACGATACCGGCGAAGATGATGAGGGATATCCCGTTCCCGATCCCCCGCTCCGTGATCTGCTCACCGAGCCACATGATGAACGCTGTGCCCGCCGTGAGGCTGATGACGGTCATGAACCTGAAACCCCACCCCGGGAACGGGACGATAGGCGCGCCACCGGGGCTAGTCATCTGCTCGAGTCCGACTGAGATGGCAAAACTCTGGAACGCCGCCAGCCCCACAGTGCCGTACCTTGTGTACCGGACGATCACCCGCCTGCCGGCGTCCCCTTCCTTGGCGAGCCGCTCAAGGTGAGGGATGACAACGGTGAGGAGCTGGATGATGATGCTCGCCGAGATGTACGGCATGATACCCAGGGCGAAGATGGTCATCCTCAGCAGGGCGCCGCCCGAGAACATGTCAAAAAACCCGAGCAGGGTTCCCTGAGCCTGTTTGAAAAACTCGGCAAGCGCCATTCCATCAATACCCGGTGTGGGGATATGGGCGCCGATACGGTAGACGGCCAACAGCCCGAAGGTGAAGAAGATCCGGCGCTTTAATTCCGGAATCTTGAAAATGTTGACAAAGCTGGAAAGCAAGTGGGCCCCCTCAGACGGTTTCGGCTTTTCCGCCGGCCATTTCGATCTTGGCCGCGGCAGCCGTGCTGAATTTGTGAGCCTTGACGGTTACGGAGCGCGTAAGTTCCCCAACCGCGAGGACCTTGACCGGCATCCCCTTCCGGACAAGCCTGAGCTTGACCATGAGGTCCGGATCGATGACCTGCACATCCTCAACCCTGTTCAGGTCACTGAGGTTGACGATGGTATACTCGGTGCGGAACAAGTTGGTAAAACCGCGCTTCGGCAGGCGCCTTTGAAGCGGCATCTGACCGCCTTCGAACCCTGCTTTCACTCCACCGCCCGATCGGGACCACTGACCGCCATGACCACGGCCGCTTGTTTTCCCGACACCGCTGCCGGGACCACGCCCGACTCGGCGGTTTTTCCTTGTCGAACCCTTGGCTGGCTTGAGATTACTAAGCATCTATTCTTCCTCCACGGTTTCGACCTTCAACAGGTGAGAGACCTTGTTGACCATCCCCCTGATACAGGCGTTGTCTTCGTGGCGAACCGTCTGGTTCAGTTTTCTCAGCCCCAGGCTGCGCACGACGATGCCGTGCTTGCCGGGGCGGCCGATGGTGCTTTTCACTAATGTCACATCGATCTTGGCCATCTTTCTCTCTCCCAAACCAGCAGCGTGTCGGGGAACCTCATCACGCTGCCGGAAAGTGTGTCAGCCATTGTCCTTTTTCAGACCTTGATTCATTTTTTTGGGCTACTTGTCTTAACCATGTGGAACCGACCCGACCATTATCCAGGAGCCTGTATTGGGTTCTCCGACAGGCTCCTAGCCGTGAAGGATCTCGCTGACCTTCTTGCCGCGCAGCCTGGCGACATCCTCAGGGCTTCTGACTGACTGCAGCCCCTGGATGGTGGCCTTGAGAACGTTGGTGGGGTTATTTGTTCCGAGGCACTTGGTCAGGATATCCTTGACCCCGACAGCCTCCATGAGAGCGCGCACCGGCCCGCCGGCGATAACACCGGTACCGGCGCTTGCGGGCTTCAGGAGCACCTTGGCGGCGCCCCACCTGCCGATCACCTGGTGGTGGATCGTGGAGCCGCTCAACGCTATCCGGAAAAGGCTCCTTTTGGCGCTCTCGATCCCCTTCCGGATAGCCTCCGGGACCTCGTTGGCCTTACCCTGCCCAACCCCGACCAGGCCCTTGCCGTTCCCGACAACGACAAGAGCGCTGAAGCGGAACCTGCGCCCGCCCTTGACCACCTTGGCTACACGGTTGATGAAAACAACCTTGTCAATAAGTTCCGTATCATCGATCGTAACGTCACGAAGCGGTTTTTTTAACGCTTTAGCCATTTTGCACCTATCGTCCTGTGTGATTGCGAGGTTGTCAAAACTTGAGTCCGCCTTCCCTCGCGGCTTCGGCAAGTGCCTGGACACGGCCATGGTATTTAAACCCGCCGCGATCGAAGGCCACATTCTCGATCTTCTTGCTGGCGGCACGTTGGGCGATGAGTTTTCCTACCTCACGGGCCGCGTCCATGTTGCCCCCGGTCTTGAGAGTCTCACGGATCTGGTTGTCCATGGTGGATGCGCTGGCCAATACCGCCCCGACAGCGTCATCCACGATCTGGGCGTAAATGTGCCTTGCGCTCCTGAAAACCGACAGCCTGGGTCTTTGCGTAGTACCCTGGAGCCTGCCCCTGATCCTTGTGCGCCTCGCCTGTCGGGTCCTTTTTTTGTCCTCGATCCTGCCCACTTTATTATCCTCCGAAAACCGTTCTAGACACCGGTCTTGCCGGCCTTGCGCCGGATCTTCTCCCCGACGTACATTATGCCCTTGCCCTTGTAGGGTTCGGGGGGCCTGAGGGCCCTGATGTCGGCAGCTGTCTGGCCTACTTTTTCCTTGTCGATCCCCTCAACGGTGATCCTGTTGCTCTTGTCGACGTCAGCCGTGATCCCGTCGGGAAGGTTGAAATCCACCGGGTGCGAAAAGCCGACATGGATCTCCAGGGATCTGCCCTTGGCCATGGCTCGATACCCGACGCCGACCATATCGAGTTCCTTCTTGTACCCTTCGGAAACGCCCACCACCATGTTGTGGATCAGGCTGCGTGTCAGCCCCTGAAATGCCGTCTTCTCTTTGGGCCTCGAAGGTGGAAGAACCCGGATCTCACCGCTGTCTATCTCGATGTCGACGCCCAGGGGCAGGTCGCGGATCAAAAACCCCCTGGGACCTTTCACCGTCAGGGTCCTGTTGTCGAGCTTCACATCGACCCCGCCGGGCACTGGTATTGGCTGCTTACCTATTCTGGACATGTCTCATCGCTCCGAAAAGTTGTCCCGTACCGGTACCTGGCGGCCCGGGAAGGTATTACCATATGTAACAGAGGACCTCTCCGCCCACGTTCTGCAATTTGGACTCACGGTTGGTGAGAATCCCCTTCGAGGTGGACAGGATGGCGATGCCAAGTCCGTTGAGGACCCTGGGGACCTCCTTTGCGGGCACGTAGACACGCCGGCCAGGCTTGCTGATCCTCTGCAGTTTCTCGATGGCGGGCGTATCCACCTCCCCGTATTTCAGGGTAATGCGGATAATCCCCTGCTTGTTATCCTCGATAACCCTGTAATTGATGATATAACCCTCGTCCCGCAAGATCCGGGCGATGCCTTCCTTCACCGTGGACGCTGGAACGTCCACTTTCTCCTTACCTGACATGAGGGCATTGCGGACCCTGGTGAGCATGTCGGCAATGGGATCGGTCATTGACATGATAGCTTTCCTCCTACCAGCTCGCTTTGACGACGCCCGGGATTTCTCCGGCAAGGGCGCGGTTCCTGAAACAGATGCGGCACATGGCGAACCGCCTCAAATAAGCCCTTGAACGGCCGCAGAGGGGACACCTGTTGTATCCGCGGACAGCGAATTTGGGTTTACTTTTGGCCTTGTTGACAAGGGATTTTTTAGCCATTTCTTCTCCAGTCCTACTTCCTGAACGGAACACCGAAGAGGTTGAGGAGTTCCTTCGCCTCTTCGTCGGTCTTGGCGGACGTGACAATAGTGATATTCATCCCCTTGATCTTCTCGACATCGTCGTAGTTGATCTCAGGAAAGATGAGCTGCTCGCGGACACCCAGGGTGTAGTTGCCCCGGCCATCGAACCCGCGGGGAGAGGCCCCCTTGAAGTCCCTGACACGGGGAAGGGCGATGTTGAGAAGGCGGTACAGGAAGTCGTACATGCGCTGTTTTCTCAGGGTGACCCGGCATCCTATGGGGTTTCCCTCACGCAGTTTGAAGTTGGCGATGGACTTCCTGGCCCTTGTGAGAACGGGCTTCTGGCCGGTGATCCTGGCAAGTTCCTCCATGGAGGTGTCCAGGACCCGGGCATTTTCCAGGGCGTCTCCGAGCCCCATGTTGAGGACCACTTTCTCAACCCTGGGGACCTCCATGATGTTGACGTAGCTGAACGTCTTCATCATGGCCGGCACGATCTCTTCCTTGTATTTTCTCTGGATCTCATTCATGGAGAATCACTCCCGGTCAATCAAAGGATTCACCGCAGCCGGCGCACAACCTGACGACTTTGCCGTCGTCGAGGCGCTGCCTGCGGACCCTGACACCCTTTGCGCATTTTTCACAGAAAAGCATGACGTTGGACAGATGCAGCGAACCTTCGCGCTCGATGATCCCGCCCTGCTTCTGGGCACTTGAGGGCTTCTGGTGTCGCTTGACAAAGTTCACCTTCTCGACGATAACCCGGTCCTTTTCCCTGAGGATTTTCAGGACCTTGCCTTTTTTCCCTTTTTCCTTACCCGCCGTGACGACGACGAAGTCGTTTTTTCTGATGGCGATCCCGGCCATGGCAGTCTCCTAGAGGACCTCAGGTGCGAGGGAAACAATCTTCATGAAGTTCTTCCCGCGCAGCTCCCTGGCGATGGGGCCGAAAATACGGGTCCCGACAGGCTCCCGGGCCTCGTTGATGATAACCGCAGCGTTGTTGTCGAAACGGATGTAGGATCCGTCCGCCCTGCGGACCTCTTTCTTTGTCCTGACGATGACGGCCCGGTGGACGTCACCCTTTTTAACCTTCGATTCCGGCGCGGCTTCCTTGATGGAAACCACGATAACATCGCCCACGCTTGCCGACTTTCGCTTCGAGCCGCCGAGGATCCTGAAACACAGGACCTTTTTGGCACCGCTGTTGTCGGCCACATCCAGCACCGTCTCAACCTTGATCATCTCTCAATCCCTCTCTGGCGAAGCTCGATCAGTCCTGCGGGGCCCGCTCGAGGATCTCAAGGAGACGCCACCTCTTGTCTTTCGACAGAGGCCTGGTCTCCACGATCCGTACAGTGTCACCCACTTTGAGGTCGTTTTGTTCGTCGTGGATCTTGTATTTGACCCGCTTGCTCACGAATTTCTTGTAAACGGGGTGGGCAAAGCGCCGCTGTACCTGGACCACGGCTGTCTTTTCCATGCGGTTGCTCACCACTTTTCCGACAATGATCTTCCGTTCTGTGCTGATGGCTTCTGGCATCATTCAGTCCTCTCGGCCGCACGCTCTTTCTCGGCGATAACAGTCTTGACCCGCGCGAGATCTCTCCGTGTCAGGGGCAGCCGCATGGGGTTTTCCAGCTGGCTGGTGGCGAGCTGGAAACGAAGGTTGAACAGTTCAGAATTAAGGTCATTTTCCTTCTGGCGAAGCTCGTCCAGAGTCAGGTCCTTCAGTTCAGTGGCTTTCATCGCACATCCTCCCTGGCAAGGATCTTCGTCTTGATGGGAAGTTTGTGGGAAGCGAGCCTCATGGCCTCACGGGCCACGGTTTCCGTCACGCCCTCGAGCTCATAAAGGACCCGGCCGGGCTTGACCACGGCTACCCAGGCCTCTGGGGAGCCTTTACCCTTACCCATCCGCGTCTCGGCAGGCTTTTTGGTGATGGGCTTGTGCGGGAAGATCCGGATCCAGACCTTACCGCCCCTCTTGACGTGCCTCGTGATGGCGATACGTGCGGACTCGATCTGCCTCGCGGTGATCCATCCAGGGGTCAGGGCCTGAAGACCGAAATCGCCGAAGCTCAGCTTGTTGCCGCGCATGGCCATGCCCCTCATACGGCCCTTCATCTGCTTCCTGAATTTGACTTTCTTTGGCATCAACATGACGCTGTCTCCCAATGGCCCCCTTCTCGGGCGCCCTCATCACTGGTCTTATCTGATCCTGGCCAGGCCCATGTCAGGCCCTGCTTTCATCCCTGCTGGTGCTCTGGTCGGTCACTTCACCCTTGAAGACCCAGACCTTCACGCCGATGATCCCGTAGGTAGTATGGGCCTCTGCGAAGCCGTAATCGATGTCGGCACGAAGGGTCTGCAGGGGAACCCTCCCCTCCCGGTACCACTCGCGCCTGGACATTTCAGCCCCGTTAAGACGGCCGGCCACCATGACCTTGATCCCCTCGGCGCCAAACCGCAGTGCGGAAGACACGCTGCGTTTGAGGGCACGGCGGAAAGCGACCCTCCGTTCCAGCTGCCCGGCGATGTTCTCAGCCACGAGCTGGGCCTCGATCTCGGCCTTGCGCACCTCGACGATGTTGATGAAGATGTCCTTGTCGGTCATCTTCTGGATCTCGCGGCGAAGCACTTCCACTTCGGAGCCCTTCTTACCGATGATGATCCCAGGGCGCGCGGCGTGGATGTTGATCCTGGCCCGCTTGGCCGTTCTTTCGATGATGATACTGGAAACACCCGCGTTAAAAAGCCTCTCCTTGATAAAGCCGCGGATACGGATATCCTCGTGGAGCAGCTTGGCGTAATCCTTCTCAGCGTACCAGCGGGAATCCCAGTCCTTGATGATCCCCAGGCGGAACCCCTTCGGGTGGACTTTCTGGCCCAAAATCTCCTCCTTATTTCTCGGAAAGGACGACGGTGATGTGGCTCGTCCTTTTCCTGATCGCAGTCGCCCGGCCCATAGCCCTTGGCATGAACCGTTTAAGGGTCGGCCCCTCATCGACATAGGCCTCCTTGATGAAAAGGCTGTCCGTGTTCATACCGTGGTTGTTCCCGGCGTTGGCCAGGGCAGACTTGATCACCTTTGCGAGTACCGGCGACGCGCTCTTTCTCACAAGCCCGAGGGTGCGAAGAGCATCTTCCACCGGCTTACCTCTAACCATGTCCATCACGAGCCTGAGTTTTCTCGGGGCAATGCGGACATATCTGGCTTTTGCAGTCGATTCCATGACTTATCCTCGCTGGTAAGACAAGCTTACCTCTTGCCTCTCCTGTCAGCCTTTGACGTGTGACCCTTGTATGTCCTCGTGGGCGAGAACTCGCCGAGCCTGTGGCCTACCATGTTCTCGCTGACGAAGACCGGCACAAAGATTTTCCCGTTGTGGACGGCGAAAGTGTACCCGACCATCTCGGGTAGGATCATGGACCTTCTCGACCATGTCCTGACGACCCTCTTCTCCCCGCTTTCCTCCATGGTCTGCACCTTCTTGGTGAGGTGGTCGTCCACGAAGGGACCTTTTTTTATGGACCTGGCCAACGCAATCCTCCCGGTCTAGGACCGCCGCTTCACGATATAGCGGTCAGAATTCTTGTTTTTGCTCCTGGTCTTGTAGCCTTTTGTCGGCTTACCCCAAGGTGTGCAGGGATGCCGTCCGCCGGAGCTCTTCCCCTCGCCGCCGCCCATGGGGTGGTCGACGGGGTTCATGGCAACGCCCCTCACGTTGGGCCTGCGGCCCAGCCACCTTGAACGGCCGGCTTTACCAATGGAAACGATCTCATGCTGGGTGTTGCCCAGCTGGCCTACCGTGACCATGCAATCGAGACGTACCATCCGTATCTCTCCCGAGGGAAGCCGCAAGGTCGCGAAATCACCCTCCTTGGCCATGAGCTGGGCGTAATTCCCAGCGCTGCGTACCATCTGTCCGCCCTTGCCCTCTTTAAGTTCCACATTGTGGACCTGGGTCCCCAAAGGCGTATTACGCAGTTTCATGGCGTTTCCGGGCCTGATATCGGTCTTCTCATCGCTGATGACCTCGTCCCCCACGTTCAGGTTCTGGGGAGCCAGGATATAGCGTTTCTCTCCGTCGGCGTAAACTAGCAAAGCGATATAGGCGCTGCGGTTCGGATCGTACTCGATGGAGCGGACCCTGGCCGGGATACCGAACTTGTCCCTCTTGAAATCGATGATCCGGTATCGGCGCTTGTGCCCTCCGCCCCTCTGCCATGCGGTGACCCGCCCGGTGTTGTTCCTCCCCCCGGTTTTCTTCAGAGGTGCGAGGAGGCTCTTTTCGGGCTTGCTGGTCGTGACCTCGGCAAAATCGTTGATCGTCTGGAACCGCCGTCCCGGCGATGTAGGTTTCAGTTTCCTGATAGCCATATTCTTATCGCTCCTTGCCCTGTCCTTTTCATTTCTCGCTGTTTTTCAAGAACTCATTTGACTCCGGGTTGATGGATATTTATACCCAGGAGTCTGCGTGCATCTCTTCGGCAGACTCCTAGATCCCCTCGAAGAATTCGATGGTGCTGCCCTTTTTCAGGGTCACCACTGCCTTCTTCCAGTCCCGGCGTTTGCCGAAACTCCTGCCCAGGCGCTTGATCTTGCCGCGGACATTGAGGATGTTGACCGAATCCACCGACACCTTGAACGCCTCTTCCACAGCCTTCTTGATCTCGATCTTGTTGGCGTTGGGCGCAACCTCGAAGGCCACCTTGTTGAGGGTCTCCTTCAGGACAGCGTTTTTCTCTGTCAGAAGGGGCCTGATGATAACCTGACCGTAGGGTCTCATGCGATCAGCGCTCCTTCCAGCGCCTCAAGCGCCTTACTGGCCACGATGAACTTCTCGAACAACAGGACATCGTAGATGTTGACGTTTTCAGGAATCACGACCTTTATCCAGGTGAGGTTGGACGATGCCCTCATGAGCTCTTCGGTGATCTGATCAACCACGACGAGAGCGCTGATCACGTCGAACCGGTCCATGGCCGCGACAAACTCCCTTGTCTTTGGCGCCTCCAGCACGAGTTCCTCAAGGACCACGAGGTTATCGGTGGCCGCTTTGTAGGCAAGAGCGCCCTGGAGGGCCTTGCGGGACATCTTCTTGTTTATGGACTTGCTGTAGTCCCTGGGCTGTGGTCCGAAGACAGTACCCCCGCCCCTCATGTGAGGTGCGCGGATCGTCCCCTGCCGTGCGCGGCCCGTCCCTTTCTGGCGGAAGGGTTTCCTTCCCCCACCGGACACGTCAGCGCGGCCCTTGGAGGCGTGAGTCCCTCTCCTTGCCCCCGCCCTGGCCGCCGTAACGGCCTGGTGGATGAGGGAGGGGTTGCCGGATTCCTGCCACCACGGGGCAAGCTCAACCTTGCCCACGACTTCATTCTTGATATTTAGGAGGTCCATCTGTGGCATGTTCCTTTACCCCCTTACGAGAGTTTAATCTCCACATCCACACCTGCGGAAAGGTCCAGCTTCATGAGTGCATCGACGGTCTGGGGGGTGGGATCAACGATGTCGAGCATGCGCTTGTGGATACGGATCTCGAACTGTTCCCTGGACTTCTTGTCGATGTGTGGCCCGCGAAGCACAGTGTAGATGCTGCGTCTTGTCGGCAACGGGATGGGTCCGCAGACCCTGGCGCCGGTACGTTTGGCGGTTTCCACGATCTCATTGACCGAGGTATCCAGGATCCTGTAGTCATACGCCTTTAGCTTGATTCTGATCTTCTGCTGGTCCATCACCTTGCCGATCCTCCTGATATTAACCTGCGAAAGCCGTTGTCGGCCCTACTCGATGATCTCGCTGACGACGCCGGCGCCTACCGTCCGGCCGCCCTCGCGAATGGCGAAACGAAGCTCTTTCTCCATGGCGATGGGCATGATCAGCTCAACCTCGATGGTAACGTTGTCGCCGGGCATCACCATCTTCACACCTTCGGGAAGCTGGGCAATGCCCGTCACGTCCGTCGTGCGGAAGTAGAACTGGGGACGATATCCATCAAAGAACGGCGTGTGACGGCCACCCTCCTCCTTCGTCAGTACGTAAATCTCGGCCTT
>JARGFV010000010.1 GCA_029210545.1 bacterium | reverse complement strand
TAAGGAAAGGGAAAACCACGCTTTTCCCTTTCCGTGGAGCGAAAAGTCCCGGATTGGACTTTTTGCGACTCTATCAAGGAGGAAAGAGGAAAGAGGAAAGAGTTCCTGGGTCTGGTGCCGGGCCTTCGATTTTGCTCCCCCTCGCCCCTGCTCCCGCGCCGTCTTTTCCGCCCTTCTCCCCTTGCCTTAAATCGTCCAGACCCTTTAGAGTAGGGCAATGGAATCTGCACCCCCAACAACCTCAGTCATTTCCCGGTGGTGGGTCCTGGTCCTGGTCTACGCGGCCATGTTCTCTTTCGCCGTCACGCTGCAGATGATCCCCCCCCTTGTGCCTCAACTCGTTGCGAGGACGGGGTTGACCCACGCCCAGGCGGGCGTCCTCATGGGTCTTTTCACACTGCCGGGGGTGTTCCTGGCCCTTCCCGGGGGCAGGGTCGCTGATGCCCTGGGGCCTCGCAGCGTGGGGATCTGGTCCCTGTCCCTCATGGCCGTTGGGACCTTGCTCATGATGCCCCTGGAGCCGTTTTTTTTGTATACGGGCAGGATCTGCGGGGGCATCGGTGCCGGGGTTCTCGTGGTTGTCGCACCCCAGATCGTCGCCAGGCGTTTTACCGGTCGGGAACTGGGCAGGGCCATGGGGCTCTTCAACACTGCTGTACCGCTGGGCACCATCACTGCTTTTAACCTCCTGGGACTCCTTGCTGAGCGCTACGGGATCCCGGTGCCCATTATCGCAACGGCCGGCCTTTCCCTCGTTGCCCTTGCCGCCTTCACCCTGACCTTTGCGGACACGCCTCCTCCCGTAACCAACCGGCCAGACGGCATGACGTCTTCCCCACCGGGGCTGGGAAAAGGGATCTGGCTGACAGCTTTAGTGTGGGTTCTGTTCAACATTGGGGTCCTGTCCTATTTCACCTATGTTATCGACCATTTCATCGCTGCCGGGATCCCCGAGGCCAGGGCCCGTTTCCTGGGAAGTCTTCCCATGATCCTGTCCATCGGGGTGACCCCGCTTGCGGGCCTTGCCATCCACAGGTTCGGGCTGAGGTGGTCTCTCCCCGTCACCGGATGTCTGATCTCCTCGGCAGCTGTCGCGGCCATAGGTCTCAACCCGGGCGGCTTCGCTGTCGGGTGGTCCATCATCCTCGGCCTGGGCATATCTCTGGTGCCGCCCGCCATATTCACCATTGCCGGCCAGGTGGTCCCCGCGTCCAGGATCGGTACCGGGTACGGGCTCCTCACCACTGTTTTTAACGTAGGCGTCTTCCTGGGGATTCCCCTCATCGGTTACACCAGGGACATCTTCAGCAATTACGTGGGCAGCTTTGTCGTCATGTCGATGATCCTCGTGCTTGGAACCGTCATAGGAGGGGTATCAAACCGCATGCTATCATAACGATAGCTTGGATTCGGCCCTCTTCTCTCACACAGAAGCAAAGGAGGTTATCATACTGCTGAAAGGACAAACTGCCCTTGTCACAGGCGCGAGCAGGGGCATCGGAGCCGCGACAGCCGCGCTGCTGGCCGAAAACGGAGCCGCCGTAGCAGTCAACTATTTTGCCAACCGAAAAGCCGCCGATCAGGTTGTCGAAAAGGTACGGTCCGGCGGAGGGCAGGCGTCAGCCTTCCAGGCGGACGTGAGAGACAGTGGGCAGGTTCAGACCCTTGTCAATGCGGTGGAGAGCACCTTCGGCCCTGTTGACATCCTGGTCAACAACGCCAACATCAATTTCCCCGTCAAACCCTTCGTTGAATTCCCCTGGGAGGGGATGGCCGAAAAGTTAAACGGTGAGATCGGGGCCTCCTTTTACTGCTGCCAGGCGGTTGTTCCCAAGATGATCGAACGCGGATGGGGCAGGATCATCAACGTCAGCAGCGGACTTAGCCGAACTCCAGGGGACGGCTTCGTGGCCCACAGCACCGCCAAATCCGGCCTCGACGCCTTGACCAGGGCCCTCGCCCACGAACTCGGGCCCCACGGGATCACTGTCAATACCGTCGCCCCCGGCCTCACGGAGACCGACGCCACCGCCTGGCTCCCGGCGGAGGCCAAGGCAGGGGCGGCCGCTCACACGCCGTTGAGGCGCATTGGCCATCCCGAAGATATCGCGGGAGCGGTCCTCTTTTTTGCTAGCCGTCACGGCAGCTTCGTCACGGGCACCTGGCTGCCCGTGGACGGGGGGAATAGTATGATCTGAGATTCAAGATCCAAGAGCCAAGAGCTAAGGTAACCGCATACTTGGCAATTTTTTCTGAACTTGCCGGACACCAGATACTGGAAACTTTTCACCGGCGCGGCTGACGCGTCGAAACTCAGGGCACCAGGACAGCCGCACCGTTTATTCTGCCCTCTTTTAGATCAAGGAGGGCAGCGTTCGCCTCGTCCAGGGGATAGGTCCTGACCTTTGTCCTGGCCGGAATCGAGGCGGCCAGATCAAGGAACTCCTGACCGTCTGCCCTCGTGCTGGCGGTCACGCTGACGATCTGCTTCTCGTAATAGAGGTGGCGCTCGTAGTCGAGTGCGGGGACCTCGCTCATGTGGATCCCAGCCAGAACGAGGGTGCCCCCCCGTTCCAGCGCTTCCAGGGCCGGAGGCACCAGGCTGCCGGCGGGCGCGAAGATGATCGACGCGTCAAGCTTCACACCTGGCCGTTCCGGTACCTGCCCCGTCCACACGGCGCCCAGCACGCCCGCCAGTTTCCTGTGCCCGTCGCCCCTGGAAAAAACGTAAACCTCACAGCCCAAGTGTGCGGCAACCTGGATCGTCAAGTGGGCCGAGGCCCCGAAACCGTATAGACCAAGGCGCTGGCCCGGCCGCACCCCGCTCAGTTTCAGAGCCCGATAACCTATGATCCCAGCGCACAGCAGCGGGGCCGCTTCCAGGTCCGCGAACCCCTCCGGGATGGCATAGGCATACTGTTCCGGGACGATTATGGACTCGGCGTAACCGCCGTTCCTGTCGTACCCGGTAAAGAGTGCATCCGGACAAAGGTTCTCCCTGCCGGAAACACAGAAATCACACTTTCCACAGGTCATGTTCAACCAGGCAACTCCGACACGATCCCCCATTTTGAAACGGCTGGTTCCAGCCCCCCCTGCCGCCACAGTACCCACCACCTGGTGTCCGGGAATAACGGGTATCGAAGGTATAGGCAGATCCCCCTCAACCGTGTGGAGATCGGTGTGGCAGACGCCGCAGGCCGACACCTTGACGAGGATCTCCCCGGGACCAGGGACAGGAGTCTCCACTTCCGTCAGGACGAGGGGGGCCGTGGTTATTGGAGCGGGTTTGTGTAATAGCATTGCTCGCATAGTCATGTTATGCACCATATTGTCTTTAGCCGCATTGGATCTTGGATCTTGGATTTTAGATCTTGGATCTTGGATCCTGGATGCCTTAAAAATCACATGCTCCAACAGCAGTACCGCTACGATCCCGACGATGAGGCCGTTTCCCACAATCCCACGGACCGGCAGGGGAAGCTGGCTTAAAAAGGGATCATTGAGCAACGCCGCACTGCCGCCCAGAAGAAGAGGAAGTCCAACGATCATGTTTTCACGCGCCCTCGCCTTACCCCCCTGCCGTCCGATGATCGAAACGCCCAGGCCGACCATGGTGGAAAGGGTTACAAGGAGCGCGGCACCGACCACCGCCTCCGGGACCGTGATGAGATAAGCCGTGAACCTGGTAAAAAAGGCCAGGGCGCACAGCATAAGACCACTGACGAGGACCGGATAGCGACTGCCCACCCGGGTGACCAGAACGATACCAGGACCCTGTGAGTAGCTTACGGTGCCGAGGGTCCCGGTCAGGGCGGCTAAAACTCCCGCCGCCCCTGTGGTTGAGACACCCCGACGGACACGGCCGTCGACATCTTCTCCTCCGACAACCTGTGCCGAGGCCGTGTAACTGCCAAGCCCGTTGATGAGGACGGCCACGTTGGCCAGGAGGAAAGAAACCGTTCCCGCTGTGGTGAACCTCGGAGTCGGACCCAGGATGGGCCAGGGCAGGGAAACGAGAGGCGCGGAAGCGGCGTGGGCAAAATCCACCCTTCCGGCAAAGACCATGATCATATAACCCAGAACGATGCCTGCCAGGATGGAAAGGTTCCCCAGGAAACCCCTGGCATAGCTTGATATCACTATGATAGTTATTGTTACAATGATCGCCACAAGCATGATAAACGGGTCACCGCCGGGGTGCGATGGGGAGGTACCGGTGACCATCGGCACCAGGTGGGGTAGAAAGGTCAGTGCGATGAGGATAAGGACAACGCCCACGACACGATCGGCGAAAAGTCCCGTCACCTTGCCCAGAAGACCTGTTATTCCGAGAAGCACCAGGGCAGCGGCGCCGGTGAGCATCCCGCCAAGGACCGCTGCGTACCCCTCCTGGGCGAGAGCAGCCACAGAGAGCAGCAGGGCTGCGGAAGGCCCGTCCACCAGGGGGTAGCGGTGCCCGAGCCGGCACTGGATCACCGTAACGGCACCGACCACGAGAAGCATCTTCTGGAAAAGCAGGTTCCCCTCCCCTGCATCCATGCCGAGGAAGGCAGCCATGAGACGGGCCGAGATCACCACGAGGGGAAGCACCACCACAAGCCACTGAAGGGCATACAGAAGCATGGCGGAAGGAGGTGGCTTTTCATCTATCCGGTAAAGCAGGCCTTGCATCGTTAACAATGATGGGCCATCTGCTCTTATCGCGTCAACAGGGAAAATGCGGAAAGGGGAGGGTGGAAAAAATGCGCAGATCATATTCCCAATTCCCTGTTCCCACTTCCTTATTCCGCAGTGTTTCACAGAAAGAAATCTGGTAAAGTTCCTGTTCTTCTTCGCGCTTCGCTCATTGCGCTTCGCACTTTGTAATCAAACTATTATGGATAAACATAACCTGCTGACACTGAGTTCCGACGACCTGGCCTCCCCCGGCTCGATCCTGCTTGAAAACCAGCTGGGAGACGGTTGGTCCGGGGAGTCGGCCTTGTACACCGATCCTGTACAGATCATTATCTGCTCTGAACCCTCAGATGTCTTTTCGACCCTGGAGTCCATCGACGAGGCCCTTGACGAAGGGTTCCATGTGGCCGGTTTTATCAGTTACGAGGCGGGGAGCGCCCTTGTTCCTCATCAGGAGCACCGGGACCGCCCCGACTTTCCCCTGATATGGATGGGTTTGTACAATAGTACCAGGATCACTCGCCGGCCTGTCCAGCTCCCCGCCCCACCGGCCGTCACAGAAAGCCTGGACCCGATCCTCGATGTCACACCTGACGAATTCACCAGCGATGTTCAGCAGATCCTCGATCACATTCGAGCCGGCGAAACGTACCAGGTCAACTACACCTGCAGGGCCCGATTCAGGTCCACCCTGACACCCTGGGAACTCTACCTCCTACTCAAAAGAGCTCAACCTGTCCCTTACGCCGCTTTTCTGAACTGCGGCAGCTTTTCAGTGCTCTCCCAGTCTCCGGAACTGTTCCTGGTGAAAAGGGGGGACGACCTCGAAACGAAACCGATGAAAGGCACCGCACCGAGGGGAAAGACCCGGTCAAAGGACCTGGAACTGGTCCACTGGCTGGCGGGCAGCGAAAAGAATCGGGCCGAAAACCTCATGATCACGGACCTCATGAGGAACGATATCGGCCGCCTGGCCCAGGCTGGTACGGTCACGGTCCTCGACCCTTTCCACATGGAGTCCTACAGGACCTTGCACCAGATGACCACCGGGGTCCGGGGTAAGCTTCACCCGGAATGCACCCTTTCGCAAATCATCAGTCACACCTTTCCCCCGGGCTCCATCACTGGCGCGCCCAAGGTCAGGACAATGCAGATCATCAGGGAGCTGGAACGTTCGCCGCGGAAGGTCTACACCGGAGCTGTCGGCCGCTTTGGCCCGGATGGCGATTTCGCCATGAACGTGGCCATCCGAACCATCGTGATGGACCGGAACGGAGAATGTGAAATGGGAGTGGGAAGCGGGATCGTGTCCGACTCGGACCCCTCAGACGAGTATCGGGAAACCGTTCTCAAATCCTCCTTTTTAAACCACATGAACAGCGGAGAGGTGGACCTGCTGGAGACGATGCTCCTCGACTCGAAGGGAATCCTGCCGTTTTTTGAAGATCACATGAACAGAATGGCGGACTCGGCGGAGAAACTGGGATACCCCTTCGAGGTTTCCATGATAAGGGGGGCGCTCTTTCAGTGGTTGGGCGAGAACACAGAGGGTCCTGCGGTGGTACGGCTGCGCCTGGACAAGCGCGGCGACACATGGCACGAGCTTCTCCCCTCACCCACGAAAAGGAACGATAATGGGCTGAAGGTCATTTTCAGCTCCGTTGCCATGGACCGGACAGAACCGCTCCTTGCTCACAAGACAACGTCCCGGAAAGTTTACGACCAGGAACTTGCCGCAGCCCGGGATGAGGGGTTCGACGAGGTTCTGTTCAGCAACACTGCTGGTGAGATGACCGAGGGCGCCATCACCAGCCTGTCTATCCGGACATCTGACGGATGGATCACACCGGCTCTCTCCTGCGGTCTTCTCCCCGGTACGTGGCGAGCCCGCTACCTGGCAGAAACCGGCGCCAGGGAGGGAAGCATCACGCCGGACGTTTTCCAGACAGCCCTGGAAGTCGTTGTGGGAAACGCCGTGCGGGGGAAGATGGTTGTGGATATGATCGTCGATGAGGATGGATGGGTGCTGTACAGAAAGGGCCAGGGTCCAGGGTCTAGATTCTAGAGTCCAGGTTCCAGGGTTCAGAGTTCCCCTTTCCCCTTTCCCCTTTCCCCTTTCCCTCCTCCCTCCTCCCTGCCTCTTTGCTATAATTAACCGGTAAAGCTTGGGGGAATGTGGCACCTGCATGCCCTTCTGATGATCGGTTGACAATATAAGGTTATGATAATATATTGATGACCTCGCAAAAAGTCATCAACGCGCCCCGCGCGGGGCGCCCAAATCAATGACCGGCACTGTAAGTCATTGATTTGTAAGGAAAGGGAAAACGACGCTTTTCCCTTTCCGTGGAGCGAAAAGTCCCGGATTGGACTTTTTGCGACCCTATCATATATTGAATACCCAATACAAATTCAAGGAGGTCAGCATGCCAGAAACCATCTCCCGACGCTCGTTCCTCAAACGGATCGGCGCCGCGGCGGCCGTGGGAAGCGCCACGGGGATCGTCCGGGCCGCACCTGCATTGGCCGCCCCCACCGACGAAAATGTCGGGATCGTCGTCGAACTGGCGAAATGCGACGGCTGTTCCGACGTCCCCGTCCCTCGCTGCGTCAGTTCCTGCCAGGCCCAGAACGAAGCCAGGTACCCTGAACCCAGGGACGAGGATGTCCGGGATTACTGGCCCCAGACAAAACACGAGGACTGGAGATCCAGGCGCAACCTTAAAACGACCCTGACGCCCTATAACTGCACCTTCGTGCAGAAGGTCAACATCGAACACGAGGGAACCGTCCACAACCTGAATATCCAGAGGCGGTGCATGCACTGCGACACACCGACCTGCGCCGCCGTGTGTCCCTTCGGCGTCATCGAGAAGGACAGCAAGGGGGCCGTATCCATCCACGAGGTGGGCTGCATGGGCGGCGCCAAGTGCCGGACGATCTGCCCATGGGGTATCCCCCAGAGGCAGGCCGGAGTCGGGATCTACCTGAAGCTCATGCCGAAGCTGGCAGGCGGGGGTGTCATGTACAAGTGTGACCTGTGCGCTCCCCGTATCGCCGGGGGACAGCAGCCGGCCTGCGTCGACGCCTGCCGGAGCAGGCCCGGCAGGGAAGCTCCCCTCACCTTCGGGCCGCGGAAGGACATGTTGAGCCTCGCCCGGATCAGGGCCGGACAGATCGGCGGCTATGTCTACGGCGACGACGAGAACGGCGGGACCGGGACCTTCTACGTCTCACCGGTTCCCTACGAAAAGATCGATGCAGCCCTTCACGAAAGGGAGAAGGAACGGTTCTTCTTCCCGAAGGATCCCAACCCCCTGAAAAGAGCCAACATCTGGGCCCAGGCTACCCTTGTGGCACCGGTCGCAGCGGTCGCCGGGGCTGTTATGGCCGGCGCGCGGGCTCTCGGAGCGGGGAAGAGAAACGACCCTGTTCCACCGCCAACCAGGCATGAGGTATCGGGAAATGAAAGCAGCACCGGTTCAACCAGCCAGGAGGTGGAAAAATGAAACGCGACATCCATGAAACCGACATGATCCACCAGGCTGAGGGATACGTGGTCAGGCACAGTTTCCTGGTGATGATGCAGCACTGGCTGGTTGCCCTGTCCGGCCTGGTACTCCTCTTCTCCGGGTTCGGGCAGATGCCCCTCTACAAGAGGTACATGCTCAACGAGGTTCCCGGCCTGGGCTGGGTCTCCGATTTCATCCTCCAGTTCGAGATCCACATGGTGGCTGCGGCCGTCTTCACCTTCGCGGGGATCTTCCACCTCGTATACCACTACATCGAGGGAGGCCGTTCCATCCTGCCCATGAAAGGGGATGTCCGGGAATCGATCCACATCATCAAGGCGATCCTCAAAGGCGAAAAGGAACCTCCCCACGGCAAGTTCCTGGCCGAGCAGAGGCTGGCCTACGCCCTCATCGGCTTTTCCATCATCCTTCTCATCGTCACCGGTTTCGTCAAATTCGCCGACAACCTCCCCGCCGTGGACATGCCCTGGTGGGCCACCTTCTGGAACACCATGCTGCACAACGTCGGGACCGTGCTTTTCTTCCTGGCCTTCATCGCCCACATCGGGGCCTTTGTCCTTAAAGCCAACTGGCCCCTGTTCTCCTCCATGTTCAGCGGGAAAGTGAAACTGGATTACGCCGAAGAACGTCACCCCCTCTGGATGGACGAGATCCGGCGCGGCGAGGCCACGAAGAACAAGATGATGGCCGAGTGCGTGGTGAGGATCTTCGCGGGCACAATGGTGGGGACCGGCGTGCTGCTTGGAGCGATCCTCGATCCACTATGGTACCTTCTTCCGGCTTTCGTCGCCGTCAACCTCATCCAGTCGGCGTTCACCCGCTGGTGTCCCCTGGAAAACATGCTGGTCAAGCTGGGTTATCCGAGGGGGAAGGATTTTATATGGAAGTGAAGAGGAAAAGTGGAAGGTGGAAGGTGGAAAGATTATGGGGCCGCGAATGCGGCCCTTTCCTTTACCCAGGCAAGCTGTTCCTGGTTTGAAATCTGGAATTTGTTTCTCGGTTCTCAGCTGCCACGTGTAAATGCGGGCCGACAGCCCGCATTTACACGTCGATGAACGGGCCACCGTCATCGTGACCACGGTTGATGATGACCTGCCCTTCCCTGGCCTTCCTTTCCAGCCACCCCTTTACCGCCACCTTGATGACCTCACGGGTGGGAGGGAAAATGAGGGAAAAACCCGCAATATCCGTAAGAAAGCCGGGGGTGATGAGGAGGGCGCCGCCCACCAGGAGCATGGCCCCGTTCACCAGGTCGTCACCGGGAAGCCGCCCCTGCTGCATCCTCACCTGGATGCTGGTCATGACAGCAAGACCCTGCTGCCGGGCATAATAGGCACCCAGGATCCCCGTACCGATAATGAGCAGGATGGTGTTCCCGGCCCCGATGAAGGCTCCCACCTTGATGAGGAGGTAAAGCTCAATGGCCGGGATGAGGGTGAAGAGGAGGAAGAGGCGGAGGAACAAAGGGGGCTCCTTTCGTGAAGCGTGAAGCGTGAAGCGTGAAAAACATTCGTTCTTCCGAACATTCTTGTCAAGAGTGAATAATACAACTGCATTGATGATCACAGGCCACGACTTTTCTTTCACCTTTCACTGCCCCTAGGAGTCTGTCGGAGAACCCCATGCAGGCTCCTAGATATAGTTTTTCGGAAGTAGCATTTAGACCGAAAAGAACAAATATATGGCACATTTGGTAATTCACTGGAGTTATTCACCGGTTTAATGCTCTTGTTTTCAAGAAAAGACCCAAAAAAGGGCTTTCCGAAAAACTTACAGCAGCGTGTCAAGAGGTTTTCCGACACGCTGCTAGCCTCCCCGTGTCTCCGCGTCTCCGTGTCCGGTTTTCAGTCCTCCAGGGAGATCTCCTGGTAACCGAGCCAGAACCCGGAGCCGGACAGGGAATCGATCTCGGCCTGGACGATCTGAACGTGAGCCCCCTCGATCTCCACCAGGCTCCGGTAGAACGCCCTGGCTTTCCCTTCCTTTTCGGCTTCGGCACGCTCGGTGTAAAAAGCGACGGCCTTCTTCTCGAACTCCAGGGCCTCCTCGAGGGCCTTCAGGTCATCGAACCCCTCCTGGGCCTCCTCGGGGACCTCAAGGAAGATGATGTCCTCGGGGGGTGTATCCCCGAACCGGGCCGCAGCCTCCTCGTAGGTCATCCAGGGCTCGTCGTTCAGGAGCGACTCGTACAGGGTGGCGAACGCACCCATGTGTTCGATCTCGTCGTCAGCGAGGTGTTTGAATACCTCCCTTGCCTGGGGGTCGCTGCTGCTTTTTGCGGCGATCCTGTAGAACTTGCACCCCTTCTTCTCGGTGTCCATAGCAATCTGGAGGGCCTCCACATGGGCCTCACGTTTATCAGCCATACATTCTACCTCCTCCCCCTCCCATTAAGTCACGTACCCCCGGCAAAGCCGGGGGGGTTCCCTAAGTACTAACGCTTCAGATCTCCTTTTTCAGGTCCTGAAGAAGCTGCAGGTGCTTGATCTCTTCCAGATGCAGGCGATGAAAAACGTCCTTCCCCTCCTGGTCCTGGCTCGCATCCCGGAGCATGCCGAAATATTCGATAGCACGCTCCTCCGCGAGTATCCCGACATCCACGGCCGTCACCGGGTCCGAGGTGGCTCCGGCAAACTCCTCCGCATGGTCAGGCGAAGGAAAGATCGGCTGTTTCTCCACACTGTGAAGGTAGTCAGCCATCATCTGATGGTCCTCTTCACGGTACCATTCAGGTGTGAAAAGGGGCTCGATATCCTCCAGGATGACCCTTTTATGTTCTTTCTCCGCATCGGCAAGATGCGCGAAAAGGTTCTTGACCCGGTAATCAACAGCTATCTCGGCGACCCTCGAGTAAAAAGCGTACCCCGCATCCTCCAGTTCTGCTCCCAGCATGACGGCCTCATAGAGACCGTACGCCTTTTTCCTGTCCATGATTTTCCTCCCTGTTGTGCTGTTCGGACTTTGGAAACCCCGCAATTACGCATGTACGCCTCACGCACGCACGAGTCCTACGCCGCCGGCTGATCCAGGGCCCTCTCCTCCACAAAATCGCCCTTGATCCCGATCCTGTACAGTGTGGTGGGGATGGCCTTGCCGCTCTTCTCCAGTGCGGTCCTGGCGAGGTGAACCAGACCGGTGCAGCAGGGCACCTCCATGTACACGACACCGATGGACCGGATATCGTTGTTCCGGAAGATGGCTGTCAGCTTGTCCACATAGATATCCGTGTTGTCCAGCTTCGGGCAGCCAACCAGGAGGGTTCTTCCCTCCATGAACCTCCGATGAAAATCGCCGTAAGCGAAGGGGGCGCAATCGGCAGCGATGAGCAGGTCAGCACCGTCAAAATAAGGAGCCTTGGGGGGAACGAGCATGATCTGCACAGGCCAGTTTCCCAGCCTCGACGCCATCGGTCTGCCCTGGGCGGCTTGCGCTGCAACCTCCGGCCTGGCAAATTGCTGCGCACGGGAACCCGGACAACCGCCTCCGCTAGCCACGGGGGCGGCAGCCGGGACCCTGGGGCTCAGGCCCTGCCTGGGACGATCGAAGGACTGTGACAGGGTGCCGGGGCAGCCGCAGGCCAGATCGTCGATCTGGGCTTTGGGAGGATCGGCCTGAGTCCCGTGGCCATGGTCGTGGTCATGGGACAGGGGATCCCTGCCCAGGTCCTTGAGGCGCCCGTTAACGGCCTCTTCGTCGTATTCGTCCGCGTCCCTTTTCACCATGGTGATGGCGTCCCGGGGACAGGAGCCCAGACAGGCGCCAAGTCCGTCACAGTAGATGTCGCTTACCAGTTTCGCCTTGCCGTCGATGATCTGTAATGCACCTTCGGCACAATCGGGCACACACAATCCGCACCCGTCGCATTTGTCCTCGTCGATATGCACCATCGTTCTGACAGCCATTTTGAACCTCCTTGGAATCAGTACTGAGTAATCAGTAACCAGTATTCAGTAGTAGTCCTCAAATCGCTTTTCATGGCTGCAATATAACAAGTGTCCCTGCGAATCATAGGATAACCTTGCCCTGAACACCCCTAAAACTGTCGCTTTTTGACTGGTGTCAAAATTGATGGACTCGCAAAAAGTCCATCAACGTGCCCCGCGCGGGGCGCCCAAATCAATGACTCACTCCGTAAGTCATTGATTTGTAAGGAAAGGGAAAACGACGCTTTTCCCTTTCCGTGGAGCGAAAAATCCCGGATTGGACTTTTTGCGACCCTGTCAAAATTGGACCGACTCAGGACACTTAAATCAGGTAACTGGTTCTTCCGACAGCCCTGAATACCGAAGCCCGGAGGAAAGACCTCCGGGCTCAAGATCACCTGATCACTGATAACTGTATACTGTTTTTCAGCTTTTCCAATGCCCATGGAGGTTGCAGTACTCACGAACCGTGGTGATATCCCCGGCCTTGATGCAGAAGGTCGCCTCCGGAGCATCGCCGGGCTTGAGGAAAGCCGTGTACGATTTGCCAGCGGCTACCACCTCGATCCACTCGATGTAATGGTCTTGTCCCATGGGATGGGGAACACTTCCCACCGTCACCTTGACGCCGTGCTCGAGCTCCTCGATGACCGGCACGTGCTTCTCCACCGCCGCATCGGTTGTGTTCTCCACGAGAAGGTTCATGGGCTGCCCGCAGCAGACCAGTTCCCCGGCGGCGGGGTGGACGACCTCCACGATATTCCCGCAAACTCCGCATTTGTATACCTGCAGTCTTTCAGTACTCATAACGGTTTCTCCCTTCGAGGGGACGCTTTGGCGCCCCGGTTTCTGATGTCTGATTTCCGGTATCCGCATTCCATATTCTTAATTCGGGAACCGAATTTAGAATTACCAGTTCTCGCACAGCAGTTCGAAGTGGTCCCGGGGATGGTCACATGCCGGGCACTCCCCGGGGGCTTCGGTGCCCTCGTGGACGTACCCGCAGTTCAGGCACCGCCAGGTCACCTCTTCGTCCCTGGAGAACACTTCGCCGGCCTCGATATTTCTCTTGAGGGCCCGGTATCGCTTTTCATGCTGTTTTTCGGCGATTGCGATAGCCAGGAACACGGCAGCGATTTCCTCCAGCCCTTCTTCGCGGGCCGTTCCGGCGAAGGAGGGGTACATCTCGGTCCACTCGTAGTTCTCTCCACCAGCGGCCTCTGCCAGGTTCTCGACAGTGCTCGCAATGACACCGGCCGGGAAGGTGGCTGTGATCTCCACCTCGCCACCCTCGAGATACTTGAAGAGCTTCTTGGCATGTTCCCGCTCCTGGTTGGCTGTCTCCTCGAAGATCTCGGCGATCTGCCTGTATCCCTCTTTCCTGGCCTTGCCGGCAAAGTAGGTGTACCTGTTCCTGGCCTGTGACTCTCCGGCAAACGCCGCCAGGATATTCTTTTCGGTCTGTGTTCCCTTGAGACTCATGGCAATCTCTCCTTTTCGGGTTTTTTAAGGCTCACATTACAGGTTAGCAGACTGAACTGCCCGGGGTACTAAATATTCACTGACACGTCCCACATCGACGGGTTCACGCTTGTCCACGGCCCCGGATCCACAGCGTCCCTGCGCACCATCCAGCGCAGGTACAAAAAGCTCCTTTTGCAGGCGCTCCCTCGTGAGGGGCATGCCAGGAGGCTTGAGTCCCTCCTGCCCGACGCAGCCCTCAGCTGGGCGACAAACGCCGTCAGGGCGGGCAGAACATCCTCGTCACCATTCTTGATACCCGAGGCAAAGCACGCTTGAAGGCTGCCCCACTGTTCCCTGACCATCCTGATCCCGAGAAGCAGGTCCGCAAGCTCTTCTCCATTGGTCCAGCGGTGGCGAAAACCGTCGAACAGATGCCTCAGACTGCTGCGGGGGGCTCCTTCCAGGTCAGGAGCCGGGTGCGGCAGAAGAGGAAGAACCTTTTCCAGGCTGGCGAGGATATGGCTCACCTTTCCGTAGGCCAGGGAAGAGGCGATGAGACCAACAACATCCTGGTCCGCCGGGCTATGGTAGCGAAGTACCATCTCGAGGGGATCAGGATGGATGAACTCGGGCCGGTTGTAGACCTCGTAAATCTCCTCGAACCGCTCCCTGGTCAGGTCCAACTGATCCGGCGGCCTTGGTGTCTTTTTGGGAAGAGAGTTCATTTTCATGCTTCTTCCCGGGTCCTGGCTCCTGGATCCTGACTCCTGGCTTTCGCGCATTCCCCGCACAGCCCCAGATACTCGACGCGACAACCGGTCACGGCGAAACCCACCGCCCTGGCGGCCCGCAGGACCTCGGCCGGTATGCGTGCGGCTTGGGGAAGGTCCCCGACACATCCGCACCGGGCGCAGCGAAGGTGGAGGTGATCGCCGGTGTCGCCGTCGTACCGCCTCTGGCCTTCCCCTTCGATCTTCAGGATGAGTCCTTCCCGCGAGAGGCGGTCGAGGTTGCGGTAAACGGTTCCCAGGCTGATCCTGGGAAGACGCCGACGCACCATTTCGTAAACATCGTCCGCCGTGGGGTGTGTCCGGACTTTGCGGACCTCCTCCAGGATCATATCTCTTTGCCGGGTCATTCTCCGGGACTGTCCACTCATCGAACCCTCCAATTATTGCTAATAATAATCATTACTATATTAAAACAGACAAGGCTTGTCAATCTTTTTTACTTACAAATTTTATCGGGATAATGAAAGTCGAGGGGCTGTTTAGCTGGTGGAGGGTTCCTGTGTCTTCGATTCGGGTATTGAGTTCAAGTGCAGAAGTGCCGCCAGGTGCAGGGAGACTGGCAGGGTGTCGAAGAACCTCGACACGCTACCAGGTGCATAGATGAAGTCCCTGCCCCGGTTGAACAGGTACCACTTCTTGAGACCAGACCCTTTATTTTCGTCTCTTCGGATTATCCCTCTCCACTTCTCTGACCATCTTCGCAAACCTTTTACCCTCACGCCTTTCCTCCATGCGGGCGTGCCGGCCCTTCCTGACCTCGAGGTTTTCGAACTCGGCCCTGAGCTTTCTGTAGCTTTCGAGCCTGTCAGAGTCGATCGCACCGGAATCGGCAGCCGCAATGACCGCGCACCCCTTTTCGATCTCGTGACGACAGTCCCGGAACCGGCACGCTGAAGCCAGGTCGCCGACCTCCGGAAAGGCTCCGGCCAGTCCCTGCTCATCGCCCCAGACCCCGATCTCCCGCATCCCGGGAGTATCGATGACGGCGCCCCCTCCCGGTAAAAGGATGAGCTCTCTGTGAGTCGTCGTGTGGCGTCCCTTGCCGTCCCCCTCCCGGACTGCTCCAACCTCCATGCGCTCTTCGCCCAGCAGGCAGTTGATCAGGGTCGACTTGCCCACGCCGGACGATCCCAGAAATGCAACCGTCTTCCCGTGTCCCAGCCGATTTTCCAGCTGATCGATCCCCTGCCCCTCTTCGGCGCTCACAGCGTAGACGGGGATCCCGGGAGAAACAGCCTCCGTTTCATCAAGGACCGACTGGACGTCCAACGCCAGGTCGGTCTTGTTGAGCACAACGACCGGGATGGCACCGCTGTTGTAGACCAGAGTGATGTACCGCTCGATGCGGCGCAGGTTGAAATCGGTGTCCAGATCGGTGACAATGAATACTTCGTCGATATTGGCGGCGATCACCTGCTCTGAAACCATCCTTCCGATAGCGCTTCTGGAAAAAGCGCTTTTCCTTGGAAGGATCGCGGCGATGGTCCCCTTCTCAAAGTCCGGGTCGGCCCGCACGGCCACCCAGTCACCTACTCCGGGAAGTCCTGACGATCGGATCCTGCCTGTGACCTGGGCCGCGACCTCCCCCTCCTCGCACTGAACACGGTAGTCGTAGGCGCTTTGCCACACGATGCGGCCGGGAACGACATCGTCCAGGCCCAGTTCTTTCAGTGCCCGGGCCAAAGTGCCATTGTATCCCAGATTTTCCATCAGCATGGGGTTCTCCGGCAGGTTCCTAGCCCCACGGTCCCTTGATACCGTGGGCCACGAACCGGATGGCGAGAGAAGCGAGAAGAACAACCAGGGGTCTCTTGAAAACGTTGTTGATCGTCTGGCCGACGAGGCGGACAAGAGCCTTTGAAAAAAGAAAACCGAAAAACAACACCAAGCCGGTGGACAGGACGACATCACGGGAGGCCATCTTCCGGCTGTAAGGCTCATCATTTCCGCCAGTGGGGGCATTGAACACCAGGGAGGTGCCCACGGGATCTACCACCACGGAACAGGCCACTAAAGCCTTAAGAAAACTTTTCATGTCACCTCTATTGACAGGGTCGCGGAAAGTCCAGCCGGGACTTCCCGCTCCACGGAGAGGGAAAAGCGTGGTTTTCCCTCTCCTCACGGATCAATGATCCAACCTGTTCATCATTGATCCGGGCACCCTCCCCGGGCGCAGTGGTAGCTGGTAGCTTTTAGCTGACCCCCCTATCCTCCGACTTGTCCGCCAAAGCTCAAAGAGCGACGGTGGAAGCCTTGGCGAAGGAGGATGGCTCCTGATCTTTTCACAATACCTTTCTCATGGGAACGGATCGCACTCCGTTGATGTCCTGTTCCCTCCCTGTGCCTGTAAACCCCATCCGCTCATAGGCACCGCGGGCGTTGGGGGATGAGTTGACCGTCACGCTCCCGAGGTGTGGATTTACCGAGCGGCTGAGCTCAATGGCTCTCTCAAGAAGTTCTTCCCCGATCCCCCTCCCCTGGAGTTCCGGTCCCACGAAAAACAGGGAAACATGGCGATAATGCCGCATCTCGATCATCCCGGCAATATGGCCGTCTGCCAGTGCCAGCAGAACGAAATGGCCTTCCCGGACCCTTCGTGCCATCTCTTCAGGTTCAGCGTATTTTTTAAAGTTACCCTGGCCCCTTTTCGTAAAGGCAGCGGCCACCGAATGGTCAAAAGAGCTGTGGACAAGATGGCAGACTTCCATCTCCTCGCCGGGGCGCATGGCCCGGAAGGTGATGCCAACCTTCGGTTGGACTTTGGACATGGGACTGCCCTTTACCACCTCCACAACACCATGACCAGGATGATGAGAAAGCACCCCATGAGGTTGAAGTACGCGTTCACCGTGAAGATCCGAACCACGGGGGGAACCTTGCCGGTAGCCCGGACGAGTGCCCCCGCTTTTTCGTATCTGTCCAGGACATCCGGCCCGTGGGGGGCGTCGTTCAGATACCCGGTCAGGTCCTCCCCGGCCTTGTGGCGTCCGGCGTGCATCCCTCCCCTCCACAGGTGACTTGCAGAAACATCGTAAACCTTTCCATGTGCCGCAACCAGGATCCTGCCTCCCCGGGAGCCATCGTGGTCCCTCAGTTCCTCCAAGCTGTACCTGTCCTTCCCGGGTTCGTCTTCCACAGCCCGGTGCGCGGCCGCCAGGGCTCTTAACCGGGGCCCGATGTAAAGAGTGACGAAGGTGGCCGACGACAGCATCAAACCGAAAACTGTTATCTTCACGAGAAGAAGTTTCCCGAACACAGTGGAAAAAATCCCCGGGGCCAGGTGGACCCTCCAGATGGTAAGGAGCACACCTGACAGCGCGACGGCTGGCATGGACACCCATGCCAGCCTCAGTTCCGACCTGGGAAGACCTCCCAGAGCGTACCTGGGCTTGAGCACCAGATGGACGTACAGGATCGTCCCGATCCAGATAATCCCGAAAAAGAAGTGGGCGTACAGGATCACTCCGTGGGCGATGCGAAGGTACAGGGATATCTTTTTCCCTGAACTCACCGGTGGCTGCCAGTTTCCAGGATCTTCGCCGTAAGATTCCCCTGCCGGCGTCAGGCTTCCGCCACCGGATGCCGAGATATGGCACACCGAACACCCCTGACCCGTTTTTGCAGCGTAGTCGGTCGTCGCCAGGGCGGAGGAAACGGAGAAGAGGGAAAAAGCCAGGGCTGCGAGAAGGATCATTTTTTGAGTCTGTGATAACTTCATTCAATGCACCTCCCCTCGGACCTGGAACAACTGTCCGCCTGTACGTTGTGCGTGGTCAAGTGAAAGAAGTTTATCACACCAGGAGTCTGTGTGGGGTCCTCCGGCAGGTTCCCGGTGCAATCTGCTACACTGTATTTATTGTTCTTCAGCGAAGGAGGTTTACGCGAAGGTGGAAGGTCATGGAAGGGAGCCTGGTCGAGGGGAACTTGTCGAAGGGGTCTTGCCGAAAGGCTCTTCGCACTGAACTGCAAATGGAGGATCGAGATGGAATACGTCACAGTTCCGGGAACGGACATGCAGATTTCAAGGGTGGGCCTTGGCACCTGGGCCATCGGCGGATGGATGTGGGGAGGGACCGACAAGCGGGAGTCCATCAACACGATTCATCGGGCGGTGGAGATGGGGATCACCCTCATCGACACAGCTCCCGTTTACGGCTTCGGCAAGTCAGAGGAGATCGTGGGGAAAGCCCTTAAAGGGCTGGATCGGGACAAGGTCATCGTGGCCACCAAGGTGGGTCTGGAGTGGAAGGAGAACAAGGTCTTCCGCAACTCAACGGGGGAGAGGATCAGACTTGAGGTTGAGGATTCCCTGCGCCGCCTCGATGTGGATGTTATCGACCTGTACCAGGTCCACTGGCCGGATCCCCTTGTGGCCAGGGAGGAAACCGCGGAGCAGATGCAGCGCCTTGTCGAGGAGGGGAAAATCCGGGCCGTCGGTGTGAGCAACTACTCCCCGGAGGAAATGGCTTCTTTTTCCAGGGAGGCGAGGCTCTCAACCGCTCAGCCGCCCTACAACCTCTTCGAACGCGGGATCGAGGCTGATGTCCTGC
Source organism: bacterium (assembly GCA_029210545.1). Classification (NCBI taxonomy): domain Bacteria; species bacterium. The sequence goes on along the minus strand of JARGFV010000010.1, from coordinate 21,814 downwards.
CCTGGTGTCAGGAAAACGGGGTTGCCCTTCTCACCTACGGTGCCCTGTGCAGGGGCCTGCTCTCGGGAAGGATGCGGCCGGACACGGAGTTTTCCGGCGATGACCTGCGGAAATGGGACCCCAAGTTCAAGCAGCCCCGTTTTGGACAGTACCTCGAAGCAGTGACCCGCCTTAACAGCCTGGCACGGGAGCGTTACGGAAAAACAGTGATGGCCCTGGCCGTACGGTGGATCCTCGACCGGGGAGTGGAAATCGCCCTCTGGGGCGGAAGGCATCCGGGTCAACTGGACGCGGTAGAGGAGGCGTTCGGCTGGTCACTTACCGAAGAGGACATGGCAGTGATAGACACGATCCTGTCTGAAACGGTCACCGATCCGGTAGGCCCGGAGTTCATGGCGCCGCCGACGAGGAAAAAGTAGGGAGAAGGCGGGAGGCAGAAGGGAGGAGGTATGAAACCGGACTGCCTTCATCCCCTTCCTCCCCTGGTTATCTTGCTGGAGCGATTACTGAGCCTGAGACTGTGACTGATTCTGTGGCCGTGACTTACTTTTCGTCCTCAATGGGCATTACCATCTCCACAGAACGAGAACGAGGATTATGACAAAGCACCCGATGAGGTTGAAGTAGGCGTTCACGGTGAAGATCCTCACCACGGCAGGGACCTGAGCGGTTTTCACGTCAAGCTCCCCCACCATTTCGTACCTGTCCAGGACGTTCGATTCGTGAGGGGCGTCCTTGAGGAATTCGGTGAGGTCCGCCCCGGCCTTGTGGCGCCTGGCGTGCGTCCCCCCCTTCCACATGGGACTCGACGAAACATCATAAACCTTTCCATTGGCCGCGATAAAAACCCTTTGGCCCTGGGCGCCGTCATGATCCCTCAGTTCTTCCAGGGTGTACCTGTCCTTCCCGGGCTCGTCCTCCACAGGCCCGTGCATGGCGGCCAGGGCCTTTAACCGGGGCCCCACGTAGAGGGTGACAAAGGCGGCCGATGAAACCATGAGTCCGAAGACAGCCATTTTTACGAGAAGCAGCTTCCCGAAAAGGGAGGAAAAGAGCCCTGGAGCCAGGCGCAACCTCCAGAATGTGAGAAGCACCCCCGACACGGCGAGGATGGGCATGGACATCCAGGCGAGCCTCAGTTCCGATCTGGGAAGACCTCCCAGGGCATACCTGGGCTTGAGCACAAGGTGGACGTAGAAAATGGTCCCGATCCAGATGATCCCGAAAAAGAGGTGACCGTACAGGACCACAACGTGAGCGATGCGAAGGTACACGGGAGTCTTTCTTCCTGAACTCACCGGCGGCCGCCAGTTTCCCGGATCTTCACTGTAGGACTCCCCGGCCTGGGTCAGCCCGCCGCCGCCGGAGGCCGAGATATGGCACACCGGGCATCCCTGCCCCGTCTCGGCCGCGTAATCCTCGGTAGCCATGGCGGGGGAAGCACTGAACAGGAAAATGGCCAGGGTTATAAAAAAGATCGTTTTTGCGACCAGAGCCGAACCCGGATTGATCGATAGATTCGTTCCACTTCCCCCGTGGTAGTGAAGTTTTTCAGGTTTCATGTTTCAGCCTTTTCCCTGTTTCTCTGTTTCGGATATTCCCCCTGGATTCCGGATAATCGCGCACCGGGCGTCGATTTCCGGAATTACGGCCTTTACGGCCCTCGCTGTGAGATCGCTTCGCTCTGGTCACGGCTCGCGATGACAAACACGGAGGAGTCACGAAATGACGGCCTTTTCACCACCTCGCTCAGCCTGCCCTCCGACTTGTCCCCCATAGCTCGAAGAGTGCCGGTGGAAGCTTTATACGAAAGAGGGTCGCCCTATCGCCAAGTCGCTGTTCACCCTGTTTTTCCCAGCCCCCAGACAATACGCCAATAAAGGCGTAGCCTTTATTGGCGTTCCATTTCCCATTTGTATCTTGCTACCCCGGTCATCCTCGTGGAGAAGGCCATCCCCATGGTATTTGTCTGGCCGCTGTCCAGGTTGGAGTAGGACATCCTGCCTTCCCGCTCGACGAAGATCCCCTCCTTCAGGTCGAAAACGGCGGTCCCCTCCCCCTTGTAGGCCAGTTTCATGTCCGCCATGGCCATACCGGGTATGGCCCCGCCACCGCCGGCCCCCTGGTCCATTCTGATCACCATGAGCTGCCTCGTTTCCACATCGAAGGTGGCAAACCCGCCCTTGATCCCGGCGAGGTAATACTCATCCGTAGCCTTGATGTTGTACATCCCGGACTGGAGCACATACTCGTGGGTGAACTCGCTGCCCACACCGACAGGGCCTTCCGGCAGTTCCGGCATCCACGCGAAACGGCCCTGGTAGATGATCTCGACCGTCTGGTCCCCGGCGGGACTGGCCACGACCTTAACGGCCCCGTCGACAGGATGCACCACAACCTCGGCGCTGCTGCTGCCGAAGATATCGCCCGTCTCCATCTTGTTGGAGGCCCACCGCTCCCCTCCCTTGTACTGGCCGTATTCAACGGCCAGTTTGACGCCGCCTGCGACTTTGCCTACCACCTTCGCCTTCCAGGTGCCTGAGGACACCTGGTCTGTGGGGGTTTCCATGGTCTGCTGCTGCCCCATGACGTTCATTTCGGTGACCGACTTGCCGACGTCGTGGTACTGCTCGGTCACCCTGTAAACCGATCCGGTTTGAAAGCCGTACCGCAGCTTTACCGATGCGGCCTCCGACACCCCGACGCAGGCGACGGCAAGCAGGATGCAGGTCATGGGTGCTGCCAGGTTAACCGCGGCTCTTCTCATCTCGCTTTCCTTTCCATCTTGCCGATCTGACTCTCGACACGGCTTCGATCGGACGCCTTGGGGTTTACCTTGAGGTATTTTTTGTACATCGCCGCCGCCTCGGCGTACATCTCCCATTCCCCGTAAAGGTCCCCCAGCGCCTTGTACGGCTCCGGCATCCTCGGGTCCATTTCGGTCGCCTTGAGAAGGTACTCCTCGGCGCTCTCCTTCTCCCGCTGGGAAGCGGCGAAGGCAAATTCTCCCACCTGGGACCGGCCCAGGTAGTAGGCGATGGGGGCGGTGCGTTTTCCGGAGTCCCAGGCAGCCTGAAAAAGTTTTTTCGAGGTCGCGTAATCCCCCGCGTCGAAGGCAGCCCTGGCGTCCCCCATAACATAGTTGCCGATGACCGCGGCGAACTCTTCCCGGCCGACCTTCCCGCGTCCTTTCGTCAGGGCTGTGACCTCCTTCGACCTGGCCATGGAATCCAGGAAGCCGGGACGGTCGGGAGGGTTCTGGCTCACCGTCCGGGTGAGGCGCTCGGCCCGGATCCCGCCCATGGGCCCTTCAACCCCGGTGAGCAGTGTCCGCATCTCCGGCGGCAGGAACGCCATGGCCATGGACTCGGTGCTGCCAGCCTTCGCCTTATCGCCGGCCTTCCTGAGCCGCCGCCACGCCTCTCCGGCCTGTAAAGGATCGTATCCCGCGATGGCCAGCAGCTTGAGCCCCTCCGCGTCGGCCACCATCTCGAGAGGTACCCTCGGATCCCCGGAACCGGCCCTCGTCTCCGGCGGCAGTCCCTGGTAAACATCCGAAAACCCCTCGACAACCCCTGCGCCGGCCTCGAGGGCAAGGACCTTCTTCATGGCTTCCCGGTAGCTGACATCGCCGGCTTCGAGGTCGCTGTATACTTCGTTGGTCTTCGACAGGACCGTGTAGTCTATGGCAGCCCCCACCACCACTCCCGCCAGGCCGGACGCGAGGGATCTGCTGCGGGCCTTTTTCTCCCCTTCCCTGAACGCCTGGTAGATAGCCGGATAGTGGGAACCTGTGATATGAGCCGCCTCGTGGGACAGGACCGCCGCCAGCTGGGCCTCGTTTTCCAGGGTCAGGAGGGCCCCCGTCGTGATCACCAGCACCCCGTTTGCGAGGGAAAAGATCTCCGGCACCTGTTTGTCCAGGATGGTCACTGAAAGGGACACCCCTTTGGGCAGCGTTGTCCCTCCAGGGACCAGGCCCCTCGCCACCTTTTCGACGTAGCTGCCGAGTTCCCGGTGCGAGACCACGGGGTTCTGTTCGCTGACTCGCCGGTATTCGTCGGCAGCGAGCCTTACCACCGCCTGCCCGTCCTCGTTGAGACCAACAGCTTCTACCGAAGCTGTTGGTAAGGTGGCGATAAATCCAACGACAAGGATTATGACTAGCCGCACAGAAACAAACATGGGAAGCTCCTTTCTAGGAGCCTGTCGGAGAACCCCATGCAGGCTCCTAAATATAGTTTTTCGGAAGTAGCATTTAGACCGAAAAGAACAAATATATGGCACATTTGGTAGTTCACCGGAGTTATTTACCGGTTTAATGCTCTTGTTTTCAAGAAAAGACCCAAAAAAGGGCTTTCCGAAAAACCTATAGCAGCGTGTCAAGAGGTTTTCCGACACGCTGCTAGACAAGCTCGACCATTTATCCGTCTGCCCCCCAGGACATTTCCATTCAGGTTGCGCTTGCGGAACCTGAACGTATTCTAATATAACAATCCATGAAATTGACTCCAGGCTCGGCCACTTGCCTGGATATATTTCTCATTATGATACATTACAGATTCTAACACATGGAGAAATCGCAGTATATTGCCTTATCGGGCATCAGCATTGCGATGAGGAATCCGTCGATGCTCGCCAACCGCAGCAAGAATCGTGGTAATTTTTAAAAGGGGAAGAGATCCGGGAACCGGGAGTCATTATGATTCTTTTCATGCTTGTCTATTTCGGCATCTACGGCTCGATGCACGCCTATCTTTTCTGGAAGATCCACCAGGTGCTCCAGCCCGAGGGGTTGTTTCTTGCCGCCTTTACAGGTTTCCTGCTGCTCATGCTCAACGGCCCCATCCTCGTCAGGATCCTGGAACGAAACGGCCAGATCATGCCGGCTACCGTGCTGGCCTGGATCTCCTACACCTGGATGGCCTTTCTTCTCTGGTTCTGGTTCCTCGCGGTGATCCGGGACCTGTTCAATATCGGGGTGCGGATAGCCGCACAGATCGCACCCGATGCCTACCGCCTCATCATACATGCCAGGCCCGCCCTGCTCGTCAGCCTCGTCCTCATCGCCCTCGCCACCATCTGGGGGCTGGTGGAGGCCCGCGGGCTCACCGTCGAGCATGTCACCATTAAAAGCGGAGCCTTCTCCTCGACCAGCGGCCCCGTGAAGGTGGCCCAGATCTCCGACATCCACATCGGCCTTATCGAGGGGCAAAGGCGCCTGGAACAGATCGTTGCCATCCTTGAGAGGGAAAAGCCTGACATCCTCCTGTGTACCGGCGACCTCATCGACGGCATGACGCCGCACACCAACCACCTCAGCAAAGCCTTCACCCGGTACGATCCGCCCCTGGGAAAGTTTGCCGTCACCGGGAACCACGAATTTTACGCCGGGCTCAGGGGGAGCCTGGCTTTCATGGAAGAAGCCGGTTTTACGGTGCTCCGCGGCACGTCAGCACAGGCCGGTCCGCTTCGCATCGCCGGGGTGGACGATCCGGCCGGATCACGGACCGGTGAAGCGTCCTACACCGATGAGGCCGCTGCCCTCGCCATGGGGAACGGGAGCAGCTTCACCATTCTCATGAAGCACCAACCCGATATCACGACCCGGTCGCTGGGGCAGTTCGACCTTCAGCTCTCCGGACACACCCACAAAGGCCAGATCTTCCCCTTCAACTTCCCGGTAAAGCTGCGGCACCCCTACATTGCCGGCCTGTACGAACTCGACAGCGGAAGCCGTATCTACACCAGCCGGGGGACGGGGACCTGGGGGCCGCCCCTGAGGTTGTTGGCTCCAGCGGAGGTCACGATCTTTACGATAAATCCCTAATTTAGCTGGAATTTTAGTTCACATAGGTCTAGTATAACTAGTTGTTCGGCAGGTAAACGGGGCGGTTTCACCGGCCTGTCGGGTGTTGTTTCAGACGATCGTGTCAAGGTGGCCTGCACGCTGGAGAATCTATCCGAAATGACCGTATTCCGCCTCCTTGGGTTCCTTCTCATTTTCCTGACGCTGCCGGGCCTTATGGCCGCGGGACCCGGACCGGCCCATGCCGAAGATGTCCTGCCCGATGGCTGCCTCGGCAACCTGACCGACGACCAGGTCATCGTTTACTATTTCCATCGAAAGTTCAGATGCGGTTCGTGTGAGGTCATCGAATCGACGCTGCAAAGAGCCCTCGAAACCTATTACGGTCCTCACTTCACTAACGGCCGGCTGGCCATGTGCGTGGTCAACATCGACGATCCGGCCAACAGGCACTACCTGGAGCAGTTCCAACTCCTATCCACGTCCCTTGTTATCGTAAAGAAAAGCAAGGGATCGGTAGCCCGCTTCAAACACATCGATTCCATCTGGGAGATCTCCGAGGACCCTGATGCCATCTCCCACATCCTGCAGACCGAAATATCCAGGTACCTTACGGAAGGGTAAAGTTTCCGTAGCCAGAAGAGATCAGGGGCCGGGAAGGTTTTCCCCCTCCCAGGGCGGGACCGGGTTACAACTGCATTCCGGTGACCTGCACGACTCCTTCGCGGTTCATCCACCAGATGAACCCGTTAAGCACCGCCGCGAAAGCCACCCATCCGAGGTAAGGGATGAACAGGAGCCCGGCAAGACGGCTGACCCTGTAAAACAGCATCGCCGTTATCAGGATGAGACCCCAGAGGATAACGATCTCAGCCAGTGCCCACCCCGGCCGCATGGACCCGAAAAACAGGGCCGACCACATGACGTTGCACACAAGCTGGATGTAGAACGCGACCAGGGGAATGCGTACCGGTTTTTCACCCTCCTGTCTCCAGACGAGCCAGGCGGCCACTGCCATGAGGAAGAACAGGGCCGTCCACACGGGGCCGAAGACCCATGCCGGGGGGTTAAACGCCGGTTTTTCAAGGGCTTCGAACCAGCCGGAACGGATGGCAGGAGCGGTGAGAAGGCTTCCCGTAAGCTCGGCACCCAGGCACATCATCAGGAATATGAAGAACGCCGCGGCCCAACGGTAACGGTCCATCAGACGGTACACTCCTTTCTGCTGCGCTCGATGGTCCTGACGATCCCCCGGAACATCCCGTTAAAGACAAAAAAGTGGAAGGGGTAGACCGCGTACCAGTATACCCTTCCCCAGACCCCGACAGGATCGAACACGGCTGTCATCCGGACCTCTGAACCTCCCTCGTGGGGGCCGACCTCGAAATAAAGCCATGCCCGCCCCGGAAGCTTCATCTCTGCGTAAAGGAGGAGCAGACGGTCCTTGACGTACTTTTCAACCCGCCAGAAATCGATGGCGTCCCCCTCCCTGATATCAAAGGGGTCGCGACGGCCCCGGCGCAGACCGACACCGCCGCTGATCCGGTCCATCGCCCCCCGAAACTTCCACATCCAGTTGTAAGCGTACCATCCATTTTCCCCGCCGATGCACTGGATGGGAGCGAAGACCTCTTCCGGTTCATAACACAGGAACCGCGAGTAGGAATCCACACGACGTGTTCCGAAGGGCAGCCCCCACCAGTGGTGTTCGTCGCTCCTGTCCGCAAGGGCATCGGACCAGTGGGTGGCGGCGATCTGCTGATCCTCGTTGGCAATGGCCCTGGCTATGGCATCGGAAAGCCCCCTGGGCTGAATATCGAACATTTGCAGCGCCCGCGGGTCCGCGACGCAGCTGTCGTTACGCACCCCCTCGATGAGCTTGCGGCCCACTTTCGCGTAAAGCGGAGTAACCAGCGCCAGCCAGTGGCTGGACAGGTGGGGCGACATGAAAGGCACGGGGATGATGAGCCGGGGAAGGCCCCTCTGTCGGGCGTACTCCCGGAGGATGCCGTCGTAGGAAACGCGGTCGGCGCCGCCTATCTCGAAGATACCCTCCTGTCCTTCAGGAAGGTCGAGGGCCGAGACGAGGTAAGCCAGGGCATCCTCAACAGCGATGGGCTGGGTGCAGGACCGCACCCACATGGGAGTCGTCATGACCGGAAGCCGCTCAACCAGCGCCCTGACCATCTCGAAGGACAGGCTGCCCGAACCGATGATAATGGAGGCGCGAAACTCGATGACCGGGACACCGGAGTCAGCCAGGATCCTTCCCACCTCATGCCGGCTGGCAAGGTGAGTTGACAGCTCCTCCCCCTGCGCCAACCCCCCCAGGTAGACGATCCGGTCCACACCGGCCTTCTGTGCGGCGCGTCCGAAGTTTTGCGCCGCCACCCGGTCCCTTTCCTCAAAATCGCCCGCCGCCCCCATGGAGTGGACCAGGTAGTATGCGGCCTGGACGCCCTCCAGGGCGGCTTCAAGGCTATCGGGCTCCAGGAGATCAGCGTGAACCACCTCCGTCCCCTTACCCACCCTTGATATCAGGTACGCCGGATGACGGGCGATACACCGGACCCGGAGACCTTTGTTTTCCAACAAGGGAAGCAGGCGGCCTCCGATGTAGCCTGAGGCTCCCGTGAGCAGAATAAGCGGCTTGTCTTGCTTTTCCCCGTTCACGAAAACCTCCTGGCGGAACAAAGGTCACTGGGGATGTTCATATCCAGCGCTTCAAGCTGAGGACTCAACTGCGGGGTCGTTTTCCCCCACCCAGCCACCCGCGACTGCGAAAGAAAAGGGCCATGGCACCGCCTATGACGAGCATCAGGCCCCAGAAAGCCGGGTAGCCGTACTTCCAATTGAGTTCCGGCATGTTAAAGGGAGACGCTTCGGTGTTGAAGTTCATGCCGTAGATCCCCGCCACGAAGGTCAGGGGGATAAAGATGGTGGCGATGATAGTGAGGACTTTCATCACCTCGTTCATGCGGTTGCTGATCGAGGAGAGGTAAACGTCCATGAGTCCGCTGGCCATGTCACGGTAACTTTCCACCATGTCGATGACCTGGGCAACGTGATCGTAGCAGTCCCGGAGGTACAGCTGGGTTTCCGGTTTGATGAAGGAATCGTTCCTGAACAATGAGTTGACCGTTTCCCGCATGGGCCAAACGGTGCGCCTTATCTCCATCAGGTCGCGCTTGACCCGGTGGATGTCATTAACGGTGGTCTCGTCGGGTTCGTCGAGAATGACGACCTCAAGATTGTCCAACAGTTCACCGTAATCTTCCAGCAGGGGGAACCAGGCGTCGACCACAGCGTCGAGGATAGCGTAGGCGAGGTAGTCTGCCCCGAATTTTCTGATCCGGCCACGGGCTTTGCGGATCCTTTCACGGACCGGATCGAGACAGTCGCCCTGGCGCTCCTGGAAGGTCAGCACAAACCTGTCACCGAGGAAGACCCCCACCTGCTCGGAGCCGACCCGCCCCTCTGCCAGCGACAGCATCCGCGCCACGATGAAAAGGTTATCCTCGTACTCCTCGACCTTGGGCCTCTGGTGAACGTGGACCACATCCTCGAGGGCCAGCCCGTGGATCCCGAAAAGTTCAGCCAGGGCAATGAGGGTGTCGGCATCCCCCAGGCCGTCCACGTTGACCCACGTAACGGGCCACTTTTCCAGGCAGGAACCGATTTCCTCAACCGTCGCGTGCTCGACCTCCACGCTCTCCTCGGGAGAAAAGGAGATGATGTGGATCACCGGGAAAGGGGCGCCGGGATCTGTCTGGACGGTTCCGGGAACCTCCCCGGGCATGGTCCGGCGGTGAAACACCCTGCGCCTCTTTACCTTCCCTTTCACTCTTTCCATCATCCTCTCCCGGCAGTCCCAAGAGTCCGTAACACGCCCCGTACCTGTCCCTGTCAGAATAGTACCATACCGGGAGACTTATAAAAAAGGGCGCGCCCGGAATTGCGATGGGTCTGATTTTACAATTCCGGGGGCGCCCTTTTTTTTATGATACAATATGGTCGTCAAAACGCTAAGGAAATCAGGGAGCAGGGCCAATCCGGGGAGGGTTGCCGATGCAGATCGAATGGTTACAGGAGTGGCTGATCCCCGCCGCTTTTCTGGTTGGCGGTATTACCCTGGGATTGCTGGCAGAGAGGGTGATCCTGCCCCTCTTGCTCAGGGCAGCCAGGAGGCTCGACATCGACTCGGTGACCCTCGTCGCCCGGTCCCTGAAGGGGATGGTCCTGCTGTGGGGGTTCCTTGCCGGCCTCTCCGGCGCCATTGCGGCCGCCCCCATGAAACCGGACCTCATCCGGTTCCTTGAAAAGATCCCTGTTGTTTTGTTCCTGCTGTCACTGACCGTGCTCCTCGCCCGGATCTCCGTTGGTATTTTTGACCTCAAGGCCGGGAAAGGGAAAGGCGATACACCCACCATCTCCCTTTTTTCCAACCTCATCAAGCTCGGGGTCTACATCCTGGGCATCCTCGTCATCCTCCAGACCCTCGGCGTCTCCATCACGCCGGTCCTCACGGCTCTCGGGGTGGGAGGCCTGGCGGTGGCACTGGCGCTCCAGGAGACCCTTTCCAACCTTTTCGCAGGTCTGCAGATCATCGCCGCGCGCCAGGTCAAGCCCGGTGACTTTGTCCACCTCGACACCGGCGAGGAGGGGTATGTCACCGACGTGACCTGGCGCAACACGACCATTAAAGGGATCAACAACAACATGGTCATCGTTCCCAACTCAAAGCTTGCCTCGGCCATCCTCACGAACTACCACCAGCCGGCAAAGGAGATGCTGGTCTTCGTCCCCGTGGGGGTGCACTACGACAGCGACCTGGAGCAGGTGGAGAGGGTCACCCTGGAAGTGATCCGTGATGTCCAGGCCGCGGTGAACGGAGCCAAGCGTGACCATGAACCCAGGATACGGTACAACGAGTTCGGGAGCTCGAGCATCAATTTCAGGGCCGTTCTGGCCGTGGAGGAGTTCCTCAGCGGTTACGAACTGACCCACGAGTTCGTCAAACACCTGAAACGGCGCTACAACGAGGAAGGGATCACCATACCGTTTAACATGGTGACCCTGGACATCCCGGACAATCCACAGTTGACGTTGAACCTGCGGGACAGAAACGGAGACGCACCGAAGTCTGGAGCTTCCAGAGAACCGATGGACGCGGAGACATGAGGGTGCCGGTGGGAAGAGCGGTAAGGGAGTAAGGGAGTAAGCAGGTATAGGGTAGAAAAGGCTTTCTCTCGCTCGTTTATCACGCGGTAAATATTCGGAAGGGTGCGGTGGGTCAGCTGTTGATCTTTGGTCTTTTTTTACACCTCTGCCCTCTGTACTCTACACTCTGCACTCAAGTCATCCTGCCAGCAGCAGGATCAGCCCCTGGATCACCCCGATGAGGGCGCCGGTGATCGCTCCCACAACCTGGATGTGGCCGAACTCCCTGCGGGCCACTGACATCACCAGATTTTCCAGGGTTTCGATCTCGAACTGCTCCACCCTGGACCGGACGATCTCCCTGACATCCACCGAATCCCTGAGCCGGTCCACGAACCCGGACCGGTACCCCTCGACAAACCGGATCACCTCTCGGCTCAGAACCTCCTGAAGGGAAGGCAGGACGATGTTCTTCCAGATCTGGGCGACGCCGGGGATCTGTTCGATGATCCCTCCCGGCCCCCTGTCGTGGAGGACATCCCTTATGAGACGGCTTATCTCCTCGTGCCACCCGACCCCCGACATGGCCTTATCCAGATCCTCCCGCGTCAGGAGGCTCTTCTCCACCGTTTCAGCAATGCGGTCGGCGAACTGGTAGTGGCGACGCGGAATGACACCCTGAAGAGACCACCAGAGGACACGGATCGGCTGACGGGGACGGAAAAGCATGAGGATAGCCAGCCAGTTGGTGAACCAGCCGACGAGGGCGCCGACGAGGGGAAAGATGAGGAACCAGGCAAGTTGGGACATGGAGGGAGAATAACAGTGGAAAGGGGAAAGGGGAAAGGGGAAAGAGCAGGGAGGAGGGAGGAGGGAGGAGGGAGGAGGAAGGAGGGAGGAGGAAGGAGGGATGGAATCCAGGAATCACCATCTCGGATCTCAAATCTCAGATCTCAAGGAACTGCGTTGTTGATTGGAATCTTCACCACTTTGAGATGTGGGATATGAGATTCATAAATCCCTTTTCCCTTTTCCCTTCTCCCTTCTCCCTGTTTTCCCATACCATCTCCCCAGCCACCCCGGATCCACCCCCAGGACATACAGCCACATGACCGCCTGGTTGATGAGGGTGGTGCGCCAGACACCTCGATCCGTCCATTTCCGGGAAGATGTCGTGACCTGCAGGGGAATCAGTTCCCGCCTGCCCGCCTTGCCCAGCCGCTTCCACAGCTCGTAATCTTCCATGACCGGAAGATCTGGAAAACCGCCGATCTTCCGGAAAGTTTCGGAACGGATAAAAATCGCCTGATCACCAAAAACAATACCAAGCCTGACGGTCCGGAAATGGACCGCATTCTCTATGAGCCTCATGGAAGCCGTGTCGCTGTCTGTTCCGAAAAGAAACGCCCCTCCGGCTGCACCATACGCAACCGCTTTCCTGACATTGAAGGCGAACCCCTCGGGCAAGCGGGTATCCGCGTGGAGGAAAAGGAGAATATCCCCGGACGCAGCCTCAGCACCCGCGTTCATCTGCTCCGCACGCCCCCGGGGTGAAACTTCAACCCTGACCCCTGCCTCCTCGCAAATGGACACTGTGTTGTCCGTGCTGCCTCCATCGGCAACCACAACCTCAACACCCTCATCCTCAAGGGCGACCAGAAGCTCCCCGATCCGCTCCTCCTCGTTGAGAGTTGGAATAATTACCGAGATCGCCTGAGGTTTGCTTTCCTGAGTACTGGGTACCGGGTACTTGGGACTTGCTTCGAAGGGAGAAGCGAACCATTTGGTAACTGGCTCTCTCTTCGCGCTTCGTGCTTTACGCTTGGATCTCGCCGTTTCCCAAACGGCGAGATCCTCCGGCTCGTCCACATCTGCTTTTTCATCCAGGAGCCCCATGTCCATACCAGCGTCTGCCAGGGCGTTGACCGTACGCCATAGAACTTCCCTCGTCCCCCACGGGATATCTGAGAACACGGCCCCATAAAGAGCCGGCGATGCGCTCGATGTCATGGCGATGAGGTAATAGCCTCCGTCGGAGGCCGGTCCCAGGACAATGGGGTTGTCCTCCAGCAGCGCCAGCGCTTCCCGGACATCCGGAGCGTCCAGCTCAGGGCAGTCGCCGCCGACGATGACAGCCTTTTTTATGCCGTCCGCGAAGGCGCCCGTAAACGCTCGCTCCATCCGCTGCCCGAGGTCTCCCGCACCCTGCGCCGTTAAAAGGAGGCCGTCTCCCAGCCAGGCGGCCATGGCACTTTCGTCCCCTCCATCGTACCGCACCTCGATCTCGACCCCTTCTCCCCCCAGAGGGCGGAGCCGACTCAGGATGTGTTCCGTCATTTCACGCTGAAGATCGGCAGCGCCTTCGGCACCCAGGGCCGGGATGAGGCGGGTTTTTGTAGAACCGGGAACGGGGTAGCGGGTGAACAGGATGAGGCGGAAATTCATGAGGCCAGTACCCAGTACCCGGTATGCGGTACCCGGCATCCAGGGCGTAGAACTTTAAAACCAGATAGGCGAGAGCTACTGATGCATATGATCAGGCAACGATTTTGCACACACTTTCTCATGATTGATTAACCCCAAACCAGAAACGTAGATACCATTTAATTCTTACCGAAGCTCTGGGTTATGGAGATACTGGAAAAGCCCGCTGCCTGCTGGAAGAAGTAAGCAGAATTCTTGATGACTTCGCAAAAAGTCATCAAGTATACACCTACCTCTGCCATCTCAGGATCGTTTCAAAAACCTTTTTCACTCCCGGCGTGAGCCGCGTCCTGTTGTAAGCATCCGCGGCCTTGCGGATCCCTTCGGCCTGGGTGGGGTAGGGATGGATGACTGAAGAGAGAGCGCCGAGACCCATCTTCGCGGCCATGGCCACCGAGAGTTCGCTGATCATCTCCCCTGCGTGACGGGCGACGATGGTGGCTCCAAGGATGGTATCGGTCCCCTTTTTCAGGTGGATCCGTACCATCCCCCCGGTTTCATCTTCGGCTATGGCCCGGTCCACATCAGCCATGGGAACCGTTATGGTGTGGACCTCGACCCCTCTTGAGGCCGCATCACCTTCGTACATGCCCACGTGAGCGACCTCTGGGTCGGTGTATGTGCACCATGGTATGGTAAGGGCGCTGGTCTTCTTCCGCCCCCGGAACAGGGTGTTCTGGATGACGATCCGGGCCAGGGCATCGGCGGTATGCGTGAACTTGTAAGGGAAGCAGATATCCCCGGCCGCGTAGATGGCCGGGTTCGTGGTCTGAAGACGGTCGTTGACCCTGACGCCGCTGCGCTCGTCGTAATCGACTCCCACGCCTTCCAGGTTCAGACCATCCACGTTGGGCACCCGTCCCACGCCGACAAGGATCTCGTCCACCGTGATCGTTTTCTCGTCACCCCCGCATTGCAGGTGAACGGTTTTACCGTCAGCCCCCTTCTCCACCCGGGTAATGCCGCAAGACAGGATCAGTTCGACCCCGTCACGAACCATGGCAGCCTCTACCATGAGGGCTGCGTCACGATCTTCCCTTGATAGGATTCGGGGTCCCATCTCCAGAAGGGAAACCCGGCAGCCCAGCCTCTGGAAGGTCTGGGCCATTTCGCAGCCCAGGGGACCGGCACCGATGACGGCGAGGCGCTCCGGCCTTTCTGTAAGGGAGAAAACCGTCTCGTTGGTGAGATACCCGGTATCGGCAAGGCCGTCTATCGGGGGAACGAAAGCTCTAGCTCCCGTGGCGATCACGGCTTTCTTGAACCGGAGCCTTGCGCCATCCACCTCCACGGTGTCGGGCCCCGTAAAGCTCCCTTCCCCGAGGAAGAGGTCGACACCCAACTCCCCGGAAAAGCGCCGGGCGGAGTCGTTGGCGCTGATCCCCGAACGAAGCCTTCGCATCCGCTCCATAACGGCAGCGAAATCCACTTCGTAGCCTTCGGTCACCTCGATGCCGAAACGGGCCGCGTCCCTGACGTCCGCCGCCGCACGGGCAGACCGGATAAGGCATTTGGAAGGGACGCACCCCACGTTGAGGCAGTCACCACCCATGAGATGTCTTTCAACCAGGGCCACCCTTGCTCCCAGGCCGGCTGCCCCGGCCGCTGTCACCAGCCCGGCCGTTCCTGCTCCGATAACAACCAGGTTGTACCGGCTCTGCGGCTTCGGGTTAACCCAGCCGGGCGGATGAACGTTGTTTTCCAGGATCCGGTTGTAATCATCCTGTGGAGTCAGCAGTGGTTTGTCACCCATGGTCTGCTCCTCTATCCTCCCTGTCCTGCCCGCCCTGAGCCAGGTCTTGGGAAGCCTGGTCGACGGGCCTGCTACCCGACCCTGAGGCCCGCCCTGGCGGGATCGAAGGGCCTTCTCCCAGCCTTTTCCTCGCCTGCTGACCCAGGACGACAATGATCGCCAGGATCATGACCACTATCAGAACCAGGATCCACGGCACCTTTCCTTCACGGACCGCTTCGACCACCGCTGCCGAGCCTGTAACGTACAGGATGGTACCCGGCAGCATGCACACGAAAGACCACAGGACGTAGGTTCGAAAGGGCACTTTTGTCAGACCGAAACCGTAGTTCAAAAGGTTGAAGGGGAAGATGGGAACCAGGCGGGTAATGGCCACCACGATGTCACCGTGGCGCGCGGTGAGCTCATCGAGCCTGCGGAATTTCTCGTTGTTTTCCAGCCATCCCTCGACGGAACCGCGGGCAAGATACCTGGACACCAGAAAGGCCAGGCTGGCCCCCAGGGTGGCTGCGAAGATCACCGTAATGACCCCTACCACCGGCCCGAAGAGGGCTCCGGCAACAATGGACAGGGCAGATCCGGGCAGGGCGGCCACGGTAGCAACCGCATACACCGCTGTGAACACCAGGGGCCCGAGAGCACCCAGGGACCTTATCCACTCCTGAAGATCGCCCAGTTTTTGGCCGATCCCGACCCTTGCCGACAGGGCAACGATCCCCATGACCACGACAAGGAGGATGATCGGCCGCCAGGGTGGTGTTTTTTTATGTTCCTTGTTCATGGAGCCCCACGTTTACAGGAAAAGGAGAAGAGGAGAAGAGGAGACAATAACCGATCTTTCCCCTTTTCTCCTTTTCCTCTTTTCCCCCTTCAGCGGATAGCTCTTCAGCTATCCGCTATGGCCCCCCCGCAAGACGATCCGGCACCGGCCGTGCATCCGAAACAGTGAGTCCCGGTTACGATCCTCCTCCCGGCCACAGCGTCAAAAACCCATTTGTCGATGTGGTCGGGAGCTCCATGGTTCATGACCAGATTGAGGGCAAGGTTGAAATCACAGTCGTAAAGGGCGCCGTCCCATCGGATGCTGATCTGGCTTCGGCACATGAGCCCCTGGACCGTAGCGGCGTTGAATGACGCGGTGAGAAGGTTCATGTACTTGTCGTAGTTTCCCTTCTCCTCGAGGATATTCCTGAACCTGCCGACAGGCATGTTAACGATGGTGAGAAGGTTGTTGAACCGGATGCCAAAACGTTCCTTCAGCTCACGCTTGTAGTCGGCCTCGAGACCCGCCTGGTCACCTGGCAGGTAAGCGCCCCCGGGGTTATAGACCAGGTTGAGCTGGAGGCCTTCATCGATTCCGTAGCCCAGCTTGTTAAGCCGCTTGACAGTTTCGACGCTCTTGCCGTAGACACCTTTTCCCCGCTGAGCCGTCACGTTTTCCTCGAGGTAGCAGGGAAGCGATCCTGCAAGCAGAACGCGGTGTTTTCCAAAGAAGGCAAGGAGTTCATCGCCTTCCTTCTCCGCGAGTGCTGTAAGGTTCGTCCTCACCTGGATCCGGCACCCTTCTCCCGCCAGGGCCGCGACGAAACGCCGCAGATGAGGGTTCAGTTCCGGAGCCCCTCCGGTAATATCAACCAGGGCCGGTTTAACCTCCCGGACCAGACAGAGGACCTTCTGCATGGTGGACCACTGCATGATCTCATGGTTGTCCCGCGAGGCGCCCAGGTGGCAATGGGCACAGGACTGGTTGCAGATCAGCCCAACGTTGACCTGCAGGGTTTCGATACCGCTGGCGTACAGGCCTTTCTCTTTGGTCCCGGAGACGAGTTTTTCGAACCTGTTCATGGAACCCCTCTGTCAGGTACCCACGGCAAAGCCTGGGAATTTCCCAGGGTTTTAATTGCGAGGTTGTCAACATTGTTAAGCGGCTGGACTCGGACCTCTTTTAAAAGGCTAACACACCGGAGGTCCTCCCACAACGCTCCCCATCGATTTTCCCGTATGCAATGCTATACTTGACAGGGTCGCAAAAAGTCCAATCCGGGACTTTTCGCTCCACGGAAAGGAAAAAGCGGGGTTTTTCCTTTCCTCACGGATCGCTGACATATTTGGCGGTCATCGATCCGGGCGCCGCTCCCAGGCGCGGCGGGTCATTGATTTGGGCGCCCCGCGCGGGGCGCGTTGATGACTTTTTGCGAAGTCATCATTCTTCAACAGGGGTAAGGACCAGAAACTCGGAAAAACATCGTTTCCCCAGGGTAGTTGTCAAACAGTTGTTATGGTTTTATTCTGTGCGCTACGCCCTGTATTCCGTTCCGGAGGAACCAATGAACAACATTCATAAAGCCCGCGTCCTCGGCCAATCGATCTGGATCGACCATATCAGGAGATCATTCATCACATCAGGAGAGATGGGAAGGTTCATCGACCTCGGTGTGACCGGGATGACTTCAAACCCCACCATTTTCGAAAAAGCGATCACAGGCAGTTCCGATTATGACAGGGCTCTCTCTGCCCTTGTGGGCACCGGACTGTCCCCTGAACTGGCATACGACGCTATCACCGTAGAAGACGTCGGTATGGCAGCCGACCTTTTGCGCCCTGTCTACGAGAGGACAGGGGGAGGGGACGGCTACGTCAGCCTTGATGTCGACCCGCATCTGGCCTCGGACACCGAGGGTACTGTTTCTGAAGCGGTCAGGCTCTTCAATCGCCTCGCCCGCCCAAACATCATGATCAAGGTTCCAGCCACGACAGAGGGCATCCTTGCCGTCGAGGAACTGACACGACAAGGTGTCAACGTCAACGTCACCCTGATCTTTTCTCTCCAGCAGTATCGGGACGCGGCTCAAGCCTATATCGTTGGTCTTAAAAAACGATCGGCCGAAGGTCGATCCATCAACACGCTTGCCTCCGTAGCCTCCTTTTTCCTCAGCCGTGTGGATTCAGCTGTTGACGAACTCCTGCAGGAAAAGGGGACCGACGAGCTGCGGGGGCGTACGGCCATCGCCAACGCACGGCTCGCCTACGCCGATTTTCTGGGGCTCTTTGCCGGTCACGACTGGGAACAGCTTTCATACCTCGGTGGCCGTGTCCAGCGCCCCCTTTGGGCCAGTACCGGCACCAAGAACCCTGCCTACATCGACACCATGTACGTGGACCATCTCATCGGGCCCCACACGGTGAGCGCCCTTCCCGTTGACACCCTCCAGGCCTTCCTGGATCATGGAACAGCCGCCTTCACGCTGGGGGAGGACATTTCCGAAGCGAAACAGCACATGGCTGCCATCGCCAGACACGGCATCGACATTGAGGCTGTGACCGACAAACTGCTGGTTACCGGGGTCGAGGCTTTCGCGTTATCCTTCAGCTCTCTCATGACCGGGATCCGGCACAAGGTCGACGACCTGAGAGCGGGCAGATCTGTTTTTAACTGGGAGACCGGGCCCTACAGGGAGAAAATCCAGTCCACCCTGGAAGGGATCCGGGATAACAGGATCATGGACCGCATCCGGGACCACGATCACACCGTCTGGAAAGAGTCCCCGGAGGAGATTTCCAACAGGTTAGGTTGGCTGAGCAGCCCTGAAAACATGCAGGGTGTTATCCCCAGGATCATGGATATGGTCTCCCACGTCCGTGCGGCCGGATACACGGATGCCCTTCTCCTTGGCATGGGCGGCTCCAGCCTCGCACCGGACCTCCTGAGGAGGACCTTCGGGATCACCCCCGGGTTCCTGGACGTCAGGATATTGGACAGCACGGACCCGGGCGCGGTCATCGAGCACACAAGGCGTCTCGATCCGGCCAGGACCCTTTTCATCGTATCCACCAAATCCGGGACAACAACCGAGACCCTTTCGTTCTTCAAGTACTTCTACAACTGGACCTGCGACGCCCTGGGCGCCTTCAGCGCCGGGGAGCATTTTATCGCCATCACGGACCCCGGCAGTTCCCTGGCCGGTCTTGCCGGACAGCTGGGGTTCAGGGATATCTTTTTGAACGACCCCAATATCGGCGGCCGTTACAGCGCCCTGTCCTATTTCGGCCTTGTCCCGGCAGCCCTCCTCGGCATCGATATCGCACGGCTGCTCTGTCGCGCCGCCACCATGGTGTGCAACTGTGAACCGTCCAACTGTCCCGTTGACGGAGACAACTCCGGCGCCATTCTGGGAGCGATCCTGGGCACTCTCCATGGGGAAAACGTGGACAAGCTGACCTTTATCACTTCCCCTTCCCTCACCGCCATGGGCGCCTGGCTCGAGCAGCTCATCGCGGAAAGTACCGGCAAGGAGGGCAAGGGGATCCTGCCGGTAGAAGGGGAGATCCCCGGCTCACCGGAAGTATACGGCCGCGATCGGCTTTTCGCCTACCTGTACCTTGACGGGGACACGACTTTTCACGAGGCCTTCGATTCCCTCATTGAGTCGGGGCATCCCGTGGTCCGCATCGAGCTTTCCAACCTGTATGATCTGGGAGGAGAGTTTATCAGGTGGGAGATGGCCACCGCCGTGGCCGGGCATGTCATGGGGATAAACCCCTTCGATCAACCCAACGTGGAGGCGGCCAAGATAAAGGCCCGGGCCATGCTGGACGCATACCTCAAAACGGGCCGACTTCCCTCTCCTGAAGCGGACCTGGATAACGGGAATATCCAGGTGTTCACGGATACTGGTGCGAGCGATCTCAGTGAAGCTGTAACGGGTTTCCTGGCCCAGGCAGGGGAGGGTGACTATGTTGCTGTCCAGGCCTTCCTCCACCCCACGGCTCACGCAGCCCTGGCCCTTGGTGAACTGCGCCACTCTATCCGGGACCGGCTCAAGACAGCCACCACGGTCGGTTTCGGACCCAGGTTCCTCCACTCCACCGGACAGCTTCACAAGGGAGACAGGGGAAACGGCCTGTTCATGCAGATCACCAGTTGGTCCCCCAGGGACCTGCCCATTCCCGACGAGGCAGGGAAAGAGCCTTCAGCCATCACCTTCGGAGTTCTCAAGGCCGCCCAGGCCATGGGAGACCGCCAGGCTCTCCTGGACGCCGGTCGACGTGTTATCCGGTTTCACGTGAGGGGGGATGTGGTGGAAGGGATACGGCGGCTGAAGGAGGCTGTCAGCTGACAGCTCCTCAGTTCAGCAGATCAGCGATCTTCCTTTCATCCAGCTGCTGACGGAACTGCGCCAGGAGATCTTTCCACACCCCATGGACAGAACAGGTGACGGACCTGGTGCAGCTTCCCGCGTCCAAAGCGCACGCATTGAGCAGAACGGGACCCATGACCGCTTCGATGATCCTGAGCAGGGAAAGTTCCGTTGGACCCACGAGCAGCCTGTATCCACCACGAGCCCCCTGGACGATCTCGATGATGCCGTCTCTGGTCAGTTGCTGGGCGATCTTGCCGAGGAAAGGGGAAGGGATATCCATGGCCTCAGAGACTTCCCTGCGGCTGACAAGTACCCCGACGCCGGCGCCGGAAAGGTGCTGACAGCAGCGAACCGCGTAATCAGCGGCCTTCGTGATCTTCATTGATCTCTTCCCTCCCTCACTTAAACAGGATGACGTTTATCTTATAATACAAAACGGGGAAGCTGCAAAGCTTCCCCGTCCTGCCATCGCCTGGGGCGAGATGGTTATGCCGCCTCTTCCGTCTCTTTCCTCTTGAGAGCTCGGCTGACCTTGAGGAGCCCGCCGGCCAGAAGGGCCACGAAGACTGTCGCGGCGCAGAAAACCATGGCGATAACCGAAAGCATTGTGATGAATTCCAGCATTTTATTTACCTCCTCCAGATACAAGGCACCCGGATCATTCCGGGTTCGTATTCTCTGCTTCACGCTTAAAAACCGCGTCTTTGAGTTTCATGAGGCCGCCGGCAACCAGGGCTACCAGGATGGTCGCCGCGACGAAGATCAAGGCGATTACCGCCATCGTCAGCAGGAACTCCATCATTTTGATCACCTCCCTGAATTTCTGAACCGGGTTTCGTCTTCCGAGCTTGTGTAATTTATAACAATCTTCCCTCCCCTTGTCAAGGATTTTCTTGAGAAATTATGCACAAGGTATATTTAAAGCCAAAAGACCTGTTACTAATGGGAACTTTCACAAAGTGTATTCACAATACATACAGGGGGCGGATCTTCTGCTCACCGTTCCCAGTTCAGTTTACAGTTCAGCCGGGGATCAGGATTTAACAGGGCCTAGGAGTCTGTGCCCTGCCTGTCTAACCAGACAGGCAGGGCACAGACTCCTAGATATATTTTGTCGGCCCATGGTACTATGATGTCACTGAAAAACATATAATTCTGAAGAAGTTCGCCCTCAGAATTATATGTCTTGAACGGATTTACGCATCCTATGACGGTTCGGCCGGCGGGCAGCCACCCTACGACCCCCAGATGATGGTGAGCTTGCTGCTTTACGCCTACTGCGTGGGGATCGTTTCCTCGCGCAAGGTTGATGGACTCGCAAAAAGTCCATCAATGCGCCCCGCGCGGGGCGCCCAAATCAATGACTCGAACCGTAAGTCAATGACAAGCTGCGCCTGGGAAGGGCGCCCGGATCGATGACCGGTAAATATGTCAGCGATCCGTGAGGGAAGGGAAAACCACGCTTTT